>NZ_JAAHHX010000290.1:0-2404 GCF_010672065.1 Moorena sp. SIO4A1
TATAAAAAACTAACCCATACAGTGTTTTTTTATACCATTACAGTAGTAATCTAGAAAGGATTGAACCCTGAATATGCTCACACAAAACCAGATTCAACACTTTGAAGAAAAGGGATGGTTAGGCCCCCTGGATCTATTTACAAGTTCAGAAGTAGAATCTGTAAAAAAATGTATAGAAACTAATAGTTCAATTAAAGAAGTAGAGGGTCAGCCGATGATGATGCTCTACAACAATGTCCTGAACCTCAACACATCTCGTGACCTTCATCTGTTTCATCAACCGATAGCCGAGATGTTTAAAAACAACAAAATTGTTCGGGTACTAAACCAGTTGGGTGGGGACAATTTACTATTGTGGAACAGTAATGTTTTTTGCAAAATGCCAGGGGAAGGAGAGATCAAATGGCATCAAGTTTATGATTCTTACGACCCCAGCGCCTATGATCCTCAAAAGCCAGCACTGCTTTACCCGAATACTGAAGATATTATAAATATATCAGTATGGATAGCTTTAGATGATGCTACTCTCGAAAATGGCTGCTTACATTTTGCTAATGGGACACACAAGGAAAAATTTGGGCGAGTGCAGGTACCTGCTGAGGAGGGAATGTTTGCGGGTATAAAAAACCATAAAATGGTTTGGCAAGGGCGGAGAAAATACTCAGTAGTGTTTGACTTCGATGACAATGAATGGGAAGTGGAAGCTGTACCAGCGCGCATGGGGCAAGCTATTATCTTTACCGAAAGAGTTATGCATTCCTCTCCCCCCAATAACTCCAAGAAACAACGCCGACTAGGTATTAATGGACGTTATGTTCCTCCCAGCGTACAGGTTTATCCACACCGTTTAAAAGGCGATTTCATCGACGAAAATTTTCATAATATCAAAAAGCATTTTTGTATCCTGGTATCAGGGCAAGATGATTATGGAATCAATGTCGTTCGTGATTCTCATGATCTAGACAATATAGAGTTAGAATTTCAGACCATGTCCAACTTAGTTCGCTTTGGTCATGTTCAACTACCTAAAGGCAAGAAAGAAATAGAGCTTGAGACTCTCTATCAACAAGCAATGGAAGGGGATTGTCTAGAGGAGGAGCCAGATCCGATTCTGCAACCTAGAAAGTATATTCAATGGCAAGCCTGGAATCAACTTAAAGGCATGAGTTGCAGTGAGGCGATGAAGCAATACAGTCAAATAGTAGCCAAACTGCCAGTAGTGGATCAAAAAAAGGAGCTGCCTCTAGAAGAAAAAATTAAAGCTTGGTTAGTCGCTTACATAGCCAAAGTTTTTAACATTGAAGCAGATGAGGTGAATAGTACTCTTCCTTTTGAGCGCTATGCTCTAGGATCGGCTGATGCAGCAACTCTAGTTGCTGAGTTGGGAGCTTGGCTAGAACGAGATATTCCTGCTACTGCGCTTTATAGTTACCCAACTATAGAGTTTTTGGCTAAGCATTTAGTTTCGTCATCCTGAAGATAAGGTGCAAATTACATGGATCCAACCGCGATTATAGGTATTGGTTGTCGTTTTCCAAGTGCTGGAAATCCAGAAAGCTTTTGGCATTTGCTGCGGCATGGAGTGCATACCATCACTGAAGTTCCGCCAAATCGATGGGATGTTGATGCCTTGTATGATCCAGATCCAGCTACACCAGGAAAAATGAACACCCGTTGGGGCGCTTTTCTGGAACAGATAGATATGTTTGAACCGAGTTTCTTCGGAATTTCTCCCCGAGAAGCAGAGTCAATGGATCCCCAGCATAGACTAGTCTTAGAGGTAGCCTGGGAAGCTCTGGAAAATGCAGGACTGGCACCAAATAAGTTAGCTGACAGCCAAACAGGTGTGTTTATAGGAATCGTTGCTAGTGATTATGGCCGACTGGTGTTCAATGATCACCTTAATATAGATGCTTATGGCGGCATTGGCATCACGCCTGGTATTGCAGCGAATCGTCTCTCCTATATACTGAATTTGCACGGACCTAGCTTGGCGATAGACACAGCTTGCTCGTCATCGCTGGTAGCATTGCATTTTGCCTGTCAAAGCCTGCAAAGCGGTGAATCTAATTTGTGCTTGGTCGGAGGGGTGAACTTGGTTTTGTCCCCCGAATACACTCTCACTTTTTCTCAAGCTCGGATGATGGCGTCGGACGGTTTTTGTAAGACTTTTGACAAAGACGCCGATGGTTATGTACGAGGGGAAGGATGTGGTGTAATTGTCCTCAAACGCCTCTGTGATGCCCTCCGGGATAGAGACAATATATTAGCAGTTATCAAAGGCTCGGCAGTTAACCATGATGGTCTAAGCAATGGAATGACTGCACCCAATGGGGTTTCACAGCAGGCAGTTATCAGGCAAGCATTAAAAAATGCTGATGTAGCACCATCCCAGATTAGTTAA
>NZ_JAAHHX010000291.1:0-2402 GCF_010672065.1 Moorena sp. SIO4A1
AGGACAAATTCTGATCACGACCCCAATCTATGACCTAGAGTTACCCCAACGGTTAGAAGATAAAGGAGTAGAATTTGCTGCTGCTCCTCCCCCTAAACGAAGCTGGTTTACCATCGTGCTCAGCTGGGTGATACCTCCACTAATTTTTGTTGGCATTTTGCAGTTTTTTGCAGGGCGTTTTGGTGGTGGTGGACCCCAAGGTGCTTTGTCTATTAGCAAGAGTAAAGCTAAGGTTTATGTGCAAGATGATACCACTAAAGTTACCTTTAATGATGTGGCTGGGGTAGAAGAAGCCAAGACTGAATTACAGGAAATTGTGGATTTTCTTAAAACGCCCCAACGGTTTACTAACATAGGAGCACGAATTCCAAAAGGAGTGCTATTAGTTGGACCTCCTGGAACGGGTAAAACCCTAATGGCTAAAGCAGTAGCTGGGGAAGCTGGTGTACCATTCTTTAGTATTTCTGGATCTGAGTTTGTAGAACTGTTTGTTGGTGCTGGTGCTGCCAGAGTCCGGGATTTATTTGAACAGGCCAAAAAGAAAGCTCCCTGTATTATTTTCATTGATGAGTTGGATGCTATTGGTAAATCCCGTGCTAGTGGTTCTGGTTTTGTTGGTGGGAACGATGAGCGGGAACAAACCCTCAACCAGTTGCTAACGGAAATGGATGGGTTTGCTGCTGGTGATGCTACGGTAATTGTGCTAGCAGCCACTAACCGCCCTGAAACCCTAGATCCAGCTCTGTTACGACCAGGACGATTCGATCGACAAGTGTTAGTAGACCGTCCCGATTTATCCGGTCGCTTGAAAATTCTAGAAATCTATGCTAAGAAAGTGAAGCTGGGGGAGGATGTGGATCTAAAAGCGATCGCAACTCGTACTCCTGGTTTTGCTGGTGCTGACCTTGCTAATCTGGTTAATGAAGCAGCGCTGTTAGCTGCCCGCAACCGCAAAGAAAAAGTAACCCAGGCAGACTTTGCGGAAGCGATTGAGCGAGTAGTGGCTGGTCTAGAGAAGAAAAGCCGGGTACTCAATGACAAAGAGAAAACCATCGTTGCTTACCATGAAGTCGGTCATGCTCTAGTTGGTGCTTTGATGCCTGGTGGAAGTAAAGTCGCTAAAATCTCGATTGTGCCACGGGGGATGGCAGCACTAGGCTACACCTTGCAAATGCCTACAGAAGACCGCTTCTTAATGGACGAGAAAGAACTCCAAGGTCAGATTGCTACCTTACTTGGTGGACGGGCAGCAGAAGAGATTGTGTTTAATAGCATTACCACTGGCGCTTCCAATGACCTCCAACGAGCTACGGATTTAGCGGAGCAGATGGTAACCACCTATGGCATGAGTAAAGTTCTCGGACCGTTAGCTTACCAGAAAGGTCAGCAGTCAAGCTTTCTCGGAGATGGGATGATGAATCCCCGCCGCAATGTCAGCGATGAAACTGCTAAGGCGATTGATGATGAAGTCAAAGAGATTGTCGAAACAGGTCATCAACAAGCATTAGCGATTCTGAACGAGAATCGGGAGTTGCTCGAAACCATTGCTAAAGAAATATTGGACACGGAAGTAATTGAGGGTGACAAATTGCAAGAGCTTTTGAGTAAAGTTAAGTCTGCCGAGCAGGAGCCTGCTGTCGTTTAATCGCAATTTTCAATTGCAAGGATTACAAGGGTTGGGTGCGGAGTTTCCCCGTGCCCAACCCTTTGATTAATCAAGTAATCTGAATGCTTACATAGTATAGTTGTTATGAATGGATTATTTGATATTCTAGAAAAAATCGAAAAATGCCCTGGTATGTATATTGGTCGTCCTTCGGTAACCGATTTATTTATGTTTTTAGTTGGCTATGAATATGCTCGCAGTGAGATGGATATTGAGTTGACTGAAGCAGAAGCCAAATTTTATGAGGAGTTTCAACCTTGGCTACAGGAAAAACTGGGGGTTAAGTCGGTTACGTCATGGGCTAAGTTAATTATGCTTTCTTGTCATGATGAAAAAGTAGGTTTTGAATATTTTTTTCGGTTGTTGGCTGAATTTAAACAAAACCATGGCTTGTTAGCTACAGAATCAAGTTCTGAATTTGTTCGTCAATAATGATTATTGTTGAAGGTCAAAAAAAAGTAGAAACTTGGCACCAGGCATCAGCAGTTTCAGTACCTGCATATAGCCCTTAGCATCAGTAGGGTTCTCGAACCGAGCGAAAACCACTGGTGCCATCGGTGGTAACAACCTCACCATTACCCATGGGTATAGGCGATGGGACATAATATTAAGTTATCGGGCGACTGAAAGGCGCTCTTGGAAGTGAAAGGCTAGAACCCTTTCCTAGTCTTGGATTCAGACTAGTTTCCACCCGAAGGAGCGTAGTGAGATGGATATCGCGGCTAAGGCTACGACA
>NZ_JAAHHX010000292.1:0-2399 GCF_010672065.1 Moorena sp. SIO4A1
AATAGGACATGGTGACTTTTCTGGGATTCAGCGTCTATGTCAACACTTAGATAATCTGATTTCAAAGATCAGTAAGGCTAAGGGAAAACAAAAATACCGAATGAGAAAAGCCGCCAGAAGGATGGTGATCAGGATTCAGAGCTTAGAGGTTGTCTGAGAAGTCTCATTTGCTACATCCAAGCCCCCGTTGGTCCCCCAATTCTGGGGGACTTTTACAAGCAAATTGACTCTTGTTCCCCCCAAAGTTGGGGGGTTAGGGGGGCAAAATTCAGTATAAAAAACTTTTCAGATATCCTCTTAGAACCCAAGGAAATAGCGGTATGAATACCACTTATTCAGAAGCGGTGAAAACAGCGCAAACCTATTATGATGGTGCAGAAACAGACCAATTGTATGCTACTTTCTGGGGTGGGGAGCATATCACTTATGGGATATACAAGAGTTCCGATGAACCGATCCATGATGCCTCCAAGCGCACGGTGGAAACAATTGCCCAAACACTGGAAAATCTAGCTCCCAATTCACGAGTCATCGATCTAGGTGCTGGTTATGGAGGGGCGGCGCGCTATCTGGCCAAAACCTACGGTTGTTCTGTCTGCTGTCTCAATTTAAGCGAGCGGCAAAATCAACGGAACCGCCAACTGAACCAAGAGCAGAATTTAGCGCACTTAGTTGAGGTAACTCAGGGAAGTTTTGAGGATATTCCTTATCCAGACAATTCCTTTAATATTGTCTGGTCCGAGGATGCCATTTTACACAGTAGCGATCGCACTCAGGTCTTTGAAGAAATTAAGAGGGTTCTACAGCCAGGGGGAGAGTTGATTTTTACTGACCCCATGCAAAAGGAGACTTGTCCACCAGGGCTACTGCAACCAGCCTTTGACCGTCTGCGTATCAAGGATATGGGTTCCTATCGCTTTTATAGTCAGACAGCCCAGGAATTGGGTTTTGAGGAATTGCACTTTATTGACCTTTCGGAAAATGTCCCTATCCATTATCGACGATTTGGGGAAGAAGTGCGCGAACGCTATCAGGAGGTAGTCAGAATTACTTCCACCGAATTGGCCGATAAAACTTTGAAAAGCATTGAACCCTGGATCGAGTATTACGAAAAAGGGTACATGCAGTGGGGGATTTTGCATTTTCGCCTGGGGTAAAATTTTTGGGAGTCAAGCTGTGACGATTTACTTTTACGACATTAGCGAAAAGCCCTATGGTTGTTTCTCCAACTTTTCCCCCCATGGGTTTGAACTGGACGGACTCTGGTGGCCCACCTCAGAGCATTATTTCCAAGCCCAGAAATTTGCTGGTACCTCCCATGTAGAAGAAATTCGCTCTTGCAAGACTCCCGCAGAAGCTGCCAGCATGGGACGAGAGCGTACTCGTCCTCTGCGCAGGGATTGGGAAGAAATCAAAGAGGATGTTATGGGGCGAGGCTTACTCTGTAAGTTTCAAACCCATGCTGATATCCGCGAAATTCTGCTGAGGACAGGGGACGAACTAATTGTGGAAGATGCTCCCCAGGATTATTATTGGGGTTGTGGGAAAGATAGGAGCGGTAAGAATCGCCTGGGAGAAATTTTAATGGAAATTCGAGCTATCTTACGAGAATCTTGAGCAGGAGTAATGCTGAAGAACCATGACAGAGTTAATGAATGCCGTTATTCTTACTGAATTTGGAGCTTGTAAGGATTTTATGGGTCTACCAAATTGGCGATGTAAAACTGTCAGGAAATAATTAATCTAATCTTGATTGGGCGGGAGTTTTAGTTTTTGAAAGAATGATTTTTTATAAATCACCTGCCCAATCATACTTAGTGGCCTCATACTTAGTGGGCAATAAGCGCGTTTTTCTGCATACTAGGTTCGGTAGAGCCATTTTTATCTACTCCATCCGAAATGCTTGATATGAAATCCTTCCCAAATAACCAGGATTTTTGACTTTCCAAACACAATCTTACCTTGGAATAACCATGACACTATCACAATCAGAAAAAGAATATCCTCTTTCAAAAGACGAAGCTTTGATTTACGATTGGCGCATCCATAGTATTCGCCAAGCACTGAAACAAAAAGGAAAAGCCACAGGTCCTTTGGAAATTGAAGATTTGCTAGAATTGGATCACTTAGACCAATACCACTACTTTGGCACCAAAGCTTGCGATCGCGCTATCGATCGTTTGGCACTATCCCCCAACTCGCGAGTTTTGGACATTGGCAGCGGTATTGGTGGGCCGGCTCGATACATTAGTTATAAAACGGAATGTCACATCCAATGTGTGGAATTAAGAAAGAGTTTTAACGAAATTGCCCAAGAACTCACCCAACGAGTGGGACTTGACGAACGCATCCAATACCTCACAGGCAATATTCTAAGTCCCCAAGTGATTGACGCCCTG
>NZ_JAAHHX010000293.1:0-2392 GCF_010672065.1 Moorena sp. SIO4A1
CTATAGCTCGCAATTTTACACTCAATTTATACCGTGACCACATGTTTGACAACATGGCACAAGCTCAACGACTATGTTCTTTTGGTCTAGATACGCTTAAGCAACTTTTTAGAATGAAATAGCCCTGGGGTAGTGGCTATGTCTTACTAGCTGGCCAAGACAAAGTCAACCTAAAATATCGTGGTATTTCTTATGGCATTGCTGATTCTGGGTATGATTCCGGTGCTGATTCTGGGTATGATTCCGGTTCCGGTCGCCCCCCAATTTGGGAAGGAACAAAACTCTTAAAGTCCCCGGTAGTGAATCAGCAAAGTGTGGGATAAGCAAGGGAGTCATTCCAACTCCAAGGGGCGATCGCTAATCGCTAACAGGTGCATCTCATTAAAGCTAACTACTCAGAGCAAAAAGTAGAGCTTGTTGAGAAAGATGTAAATGGGAGCAGGTCAATTTTGTAAGAACACTTGAACTACAAACCCTTGAACTACAGTGTTTTCGGGGCTTCAGTACCAGTCATGAGTTTTTAGTACATTTGTTCTACGAATTTGACCTGCTCCCGATGTAAATCACAAGCCCCATCAAGTTAATGGTATATGTATATTGCAAGCCGTTGTAGACAGCGACCAGCAAAAATTAGGGCTTGAAAAGATTGAGATAAATTACAACCCCTTGAAGTATTAAGTAGATGGCAATCCAGGCGGATCGCGACCAATCGTCAGGTGGGCAGTGCCTACCAACGGGCTTTGTCAGCTGATTTGATCCGTATTAAGCACTGCCCACCTGACAGGAACTAGTCATAAACCAGTGATTAATCGTAGTAATAAACGTAACTTCTCAATTACCCCTGCACCCCCTGTGAAGGGATCTATGTTGGCAGTCCCCTTGCCAAAAGTACGTAAATCTGGTCTAACAGAGATATGACTGAAATTCCTGTGCTGGCCACTCTCGACGAAACAACCGACCTCCCAGAGGAGGAGCGTCTGCGCTTGTTTGTGCAACAGCAGCAAGCAATAATAGGGTTGTTGGCGGAGCAAAATCAAGCATTAGAGAAACAGGTAAAACAGTTAACCGAACGCATCAGTCAATTAGAAGAAGAGTTACGGCAGAAAAAGAAACTGAGCAAGAAGCCCCAGTTAAAAGCGAGTAAACTAAACCAAGGCATTGAGTCTCAGCAACAGAGTAGCAAACGACCTGGTTCAGCCAAACGCAGTAAAAAACAAGGGTTCGTGGTCAATGAAGAACGCAAAATAGAGCTAGAGGAGTTGCCAGAGGGAGCAAGATTCAATGGGTATCGGGAATATGACGTCCAAGAACTATGTATAAAGCGCAACAATATTCGATTTTTGTTGGCAGAGTACGTTTTAGAGGATGGGAGTGTTATTTGTGCCCAGTTGCCGCCAGAGTATAGCTTGACGGGTCATTATGGTCCGGAGTTGGTGGGTTATATATTGCATGAACACTACCAAAATCGAGTGCCGCAACCGTTGATATATCAACAGCTAAAGGATTGGGGAATCGATATTTCAGTCGGCCAAGTCAATCGAATATTAACCGAAAAACTAGAGGAGTTTCATCAGGAACAAGCCTCAGTGTTAGAAACAGGCTTGGGCTACTCAAACTACATTCACACGGATGATACCGGAGCCCGCCAGGGAGGTAAGAATGGGTATTGCACAGTGATTGGCAATGAGTGGTTTAGTTACTTTGCTAGTACTCTGAGCAAGAGTCGGAGCAACTTTTTGGAGCAACTCCACGGCAATAAACCAAGCTATGTACGTGGGGGAGTGTTCCCGCAAGTATTTACAGAGCTATAAATTAGGGAAAAAGCAATGGAAGGTCTTGGAGTTTGACTCCAAAGTCTTGGCCAATAGCACCCAAGCCTGGAATCAATATTTGGATTCTATCGGTATAGTCACGCCTTTGGCGGTTCGGTTGGTCACAGAAGCTGCCCTGCTGGGAGGTTTGATTGAGGGGGGAGTTAGTCAGAAGTTGGTGATTCTTTCCGATGGTGCAGGCCAGTTTAATCTCCTGGTCCATGCCTTGTGCTGGGTTCATGCTGAACGAGCCATCCGGAAATTAGAGGGGAGCACTGCTGTGTTTCGCCAGAACATTGAAGAAGTCCAAACCCTCTTGTGGGACTATTACCAAGAGCTAAAAACCTACCCAAAGACTCCCAGTGACCAGTACAAGAAGTACTTATGGGCTCGCTTTGATGAGGTTTTTGGTCGGTGCTATTTGCAACACCCCACCCTCAATAACACCTTGATGGGATTTAGGAAAAACAAGAAACAGCTTCTGAGGGTTCTTGATGATCCGGATATTCCACTCCACAACAATGCAGCCGAGTCTGACATCCGAGAATTTGTCACCCGTCGAAAAATTAGTGGTGGCACTC
>NZ_JAAHHX010000294.1:0-2388 GCF_010672065.1 Moorena sp. SIO4A1
CATATTGTGCTGACTTCTTTACTGGTTGAACAATTTACCCAAGCTGGCGGCACGGTTGAAGATATGGTGGTGCTAGATATGGGTGCAGGAAGTGGCTTGGTTGCCAAAACTCTAGCTGACTTGGGGGTCAAATCAATTGTGGGGACATTATTCCCCAAGCAGCAGAAGCTGCTCAACGTCAGTATCCTGGGGTTTACGAGGATTACCATGTGGGGGATTTGGCTAATTTAACCGAAACCACTAAGGAGGCATTAAGTCGTCGAGGGTTTAACTGCCTGATTTGTTGCTCCGCTCTGAGTAATGGTCATGTTTCGGCGGATGCTTTGAGTGTAGTATATAACCAGACTGCCCCTGATGGATGGATTGCCTTCAACGTAGCTCAGTATTTCTGGAAAGATGATACTGAGACGGGATTTCAGCAGCAGCACCCTTGGGTAACAGATACAAACATTTTTGAGGTAGTTCAGATACAACCCTACCGACACCGATTTTATACCGATGGACGTCCCCTAGAGTATGTAGCCATCATCGGGCGTAAGCGGTCTAGTATCCTATAAAGCTAGCTATCGAATAGCAAAAGTCTCGGTCGGTTGCGACCGAGCGGTAGACTTAAAGGGATTTGATAACACTAAAAATGGAGCAATAATGCTAGCACAAAAGAGTCGGATAGATTGTGACCAATTCAATGACTTCTTTGTAGAAGAAATTGCCTTAGAGGAGGTGTTGGTTGGCAAAGATACAATCGAGTTTATCTATAGCATTGAGGGCGAAAATATTCGCTGTTCCATCCGTTACAATTCCGTCGAGTTTACCGATCCAGCCTTAAAGTCGCCAGAAGAAACTAAACGTTTTGCAGTGGTTCTAGCAGTGATTTGCTCTGTGCGATTTGGTCCGTTACTTCCGAGACGATTAAATTTTACAACGTACAGTCGCTACATAGATCAGGAACTGCTGGAATTCCTCAAGGTTGTCATGGTTGGACACTGGAGTCAGCATCGCTATCAAGTGGGACAATTGAGTTACAAGTTTCCCGAGTTTGTAGTCACAGCTTCAGAACTAGGGAAAGACGCAAGTTATCCACTGTGGTCCGCTGCCAAGGTTGACGGTAAAGCAAAGATTATTTTAGGGTCTGGCTCGGGTAAAGACAGTCTGTTGTGCAGCCGGATTTTGGAAGCTGCCGGGATTAACTACGACATTGTAACGTACTTCCACGATATTTATGGGGAGGATGTGGGCCAAGAAACATTGTTCGAGCAGGTAACGAGCCATCTAAAATTTACAAATAAACACGGTGTTTACTTTTATGATCAGTATTACCCGTGGCTGGAAAATCGGTTAAGCAGAACGAATATCATTGCGAGGGCAAAGGATTATTTCGGGAACAATCGCTTTCGCTCGGAAGCGGGAGAAACGCTGCTGACCACAATGGCTATGATACCGGTTCAAATCGTACATGGTATTTCCCTTTTGGCATTGGGACACGAGAAGAGCGCTGATGCACCCAATCTGATTGAGCCGGAATCAGGGGAAGCGATCGCCCACCAATGGACTAAAAGTTTTACCTTTCATCAGACAATCTCCAAGCTCATAGCACGGATGTTTGAGGGAGTTAATATGGTAAGCCTGACCAAACCCATCCATGATATCAAAATCTTTGACCTGCTCTTTGGGCTTGACAACCAGCTACCTTATGGGACAAATTCGTGCAATGTACAAAAGCCTTGGTGTTGCAGATGTGAAAAATGTTGTTACGTCTTTGCCGGTTTTTGCGCCTATGGGGATGTGAGCAAAACCATTCAAGCTTTTGGCAACAATCTGTTGGAAATGGAAGAAAACGTACCTATTTGGGAAGATTTGCTCGGCCTGAACGGGTACATTGCCTGGGAGTGCGTAGGGCTTCCCGAGGAAACCCAGTGGTATTTTTACAAGCTCTATCTCAGGGGAGTCAAAGGTCGGGCAATGGATTTGTTTGAGCAAGAAGTTCTGAATCCGTTGAGACAAAAAGGAGAAGAGCATGTAAAACAATATTTCTCAGCAATCGAGAAAAACTATTCTCAAGTCTATGAAAACCACCATACGATGCCCGAGTGGTTGTGGCAAAAGATTCAGCCAGTCTTGGAACAAAAGTATTGAGTTGAACCCAAGGGAACCGGATATAGCTTTTGCTAGTAAGCCTCAGGTACATCTAAATTTTCTTCCAAGTCTCTGTTGATGCAAAGCGCGAGCCGTTTCAATTTCCAAAATAATCGACGGTTGAATCCCTTCGGTAGCTTCGTCTAACACTAATATAGCACTACCCATTAAGGTGTTTGACATTGAGAAAACCTGAAACGCTGTTATAGTAAACTTTTGCCTCTTGCCTCTTGCCTCTTGCCTTGGGCGTAGCGC
>NZ_JAAHHX010000295.1:0-2383 GCF_010672065.1 Moorena sp. SIO4A1
CCACTATTAAACTAAGCCGGTGAGTCGCCTCACCGACTCGTCTTCAGAACCGGACGTGACATTTTCACATCATCCGGCTCCTCATCAAACGGAACCACTGACATTGGTACCTCTAGAACGGATTTTCATCTAACTCCGAAGAGTTGACCTTGATTCCGTGTTTGGCGTCGTGGCAATGGAGGTGTAGTACTTCTAGATTTTTATCTAGATTATTTCCTCCTAGAGCGCGTGGTATGATGTGATGTTTTTCCAACAAATCCCCATCTCTGAAGGTGAGACCACAATGAGCGCACTTCCCTTTTTGCCTTTTCAAAAGCCTTCCCTTTTGACTAGTCATTTCAGGATGATTTCTCATTCTGGTGTTCCAATAAATTAGGTCTCCATCGTAAGGACTTCTGGCTTCTTGGACCTTAACATGCCGTACTATTTCGGTTTTGGCGTGTTTAGGAAGGTAGTTATCCTTATCGGTCATAAACATCCAGTTATCTTTATCGACAGTCCCCCAATATTTCTTGGTTACCCAAGATTTTGATTTGTTTGGGTGTCTCCTGTATCCCCATCTTTGGAGTTTATTCCAGAGCATATTTCCCAAATCATCGAAGATTTCTTTACTACAGACTGACCTATAGTAATTGCACCATCCTCTTATAATGGGTTTTAAGTAGCTAATCAAGGCTTCCTGTGGGGCAGCTCTGTGCTTGTTTATGGCTGTTGAGAGCTGCTCGTAATGCTTTGAAATTGCTTCTTTAGATGGTTTGATGATGGTTTTAAAGCCTCTTTTCGAGTGATTTTTACCTACTTTGTAGTGACGTATGTTGAATCCTAAGAAGTCAATTCCATCATATAAGTTGGTAATTTTTGTTTTACTGGGCTTTAATTCCAGCCCCATGCCTTTTAACCATTCTTTGATGACTTCCTTGTATTCTTCTACCACTTTTTGGTCTTGGTGTAGTATTACGAAATCATCCGCATATCTTATAAAAGCTAACCCTCTTTTATAATGGGTTTTCTTTTTCTTTACGGTATTTGCGTGTTCCCACACCGCTTTTTCCATTCCGTGAAGGGCTATGTTCGCTAAGAGTGGAGATATAATTCCACCCTGAGGGGTGCCCTCTTCTGTAGGTGAGAATACTCCGTTATCCATTATTCCAGCTTTTAGCCAGGACTTAATTAAACGTCTTAATGATGGATAAGTATTTAATTTTGTTAGTAGTGCATCATGGTTTATTTTATCGAAGCATTTAGCAATATCTGCATCTAAAACCCATTTTTCCTTTTTGTTTGAGTTTTTAAATATTGCTTCAATAGCATCGTGGCAGGAGCGTCCTGGTCTGAACCCATAGGAGTTAGATTCAAATTTTGCCTCCCATTCAGGTTCCAGTGCCTGTTTGGCCAGGGCTTGTAGGGTGCGGTCATACATAGTTGGGATACCCAGAGGACGTTTTTCCTTTCGTCCAGGTTTAGGAATCCAAACCCTTCTGGTGGGTTGCGCCTTTTTAGAAAAATTTTTTAGGCTGGCTACTAAGGCGAGACGCTGCTTATTGGTTAAAGCTTTTACCCCGTCTATTCCGGCAGTCTTTTTGCCTTTGTTTTCTTGAGTAACCCGTCTGACCGCAATCATTTTAGCTGACCAGGATTTCATCAAGGTCTTTTGGAGCTTTTTTACCACGCGGACGTCACCACGGCTTGAGGCTTGATATATACGTTTTTGCAACTTAAACACGGTCAGTTCTAGCTTTCGCCATTTGACTTTGTTCCATTCCGACTGTGGGGCGAACCCCCGAGTTTTAGACATATCAATTGCTACTTACATCCATATCATTTCCGTTTGACGTGAGTCCGTCAGCATATCCTGGGCATTACCCCAGGCATTGGCTTCTGACTCAATCTTCCCTCCATATGACTTGCGGCTAACTACCTACTCAATAATCGACCTTATTGAGAATACATATGGGGGTTATTTCGTTCCTGATAACCATTTTGTGAACCTTTAGGGTGATACTATTCACCGGGAATAATTTTGGGAAATCCTTAAATAGTCCGGGAACTATTTGAGCCTTTATTCCGTTGACTATTTGTCTGTAGCGTGTCAAACCTTATTTCGCTACGTTACCATGACGATGATTCGGACGTACCTTTCTCTCGTACCCGTGGGTTCTTTTGCCTGTTACTAACACCGGTCAGGTTAATGGTGCTTCACTGTTCGACCCTTGCATCAATCCATGAATTTGTTAGTTTCATGAATCAGGGTAGGGCTGTCACTCGGATTTCACGAGGGGTGGAATTTCACCACCATGGTTATCAAGTTGTCATGGTTCATTTAACCAAGCAGCTAATCCTCCAAATCCTTATTGGATAAGGTTTATAGCTAACGAATCGCACC
>NZ_JAAHHX010000296.1:0-2381 GCF_010672065.1 Moorena sp. SIO4A1
CTCGGCTTCGACGCTCACTCGGAGCCACCCGAGTTCGCGGAGCAGCATGAACATCGCCACCGAGACAACGCCGACGAAACCAACAATCGAGGCGACCCCGACGAAGAATTTACAGTAGTGAAAATACTTTAGAATCTTCTGTTACCTATGATGATGAAATGAGTGATAACCGCTTAGATAATTTAACGTTAGCTGGCTCTCGATTTAATTGGATGTTGCAGCAACTCAAAACCTTGAATAATAATCAGCATTATTTCAATAGAATCACAGAATAGTTAGCCAAGTTGTTGAGAACAATTTGGAAAAGTTAGCTACGTCATAGTTGTATATTTGGATAAAATTAGATGTCTATTATTGCCATTCACTCTTATCGAGGGGGAGCCGGAAAAACCAACATAACTGCCAGTTTAGCGACTATTGTTGCTAGTCAGGGTTATCGAGTTGGAATTGTGGATGCAGACCTCCACAACCCAGGTATTTATGTGTTATTTGGGTTGAATAAAGATCATTTAGGTTATTGTTTAAACGATTACCTATGGAATCGTTGTCAAATTACTGAAGCTGATTATGATGTAACGTCCGTGTTAGGTCTTCAAGACCGCTGTCAGATGACTGAAACGGACTATGATGTGATTGCCAAGAAAAAAAAGTCAACAGAGAACAGTTTTCTTTCTTTGGTTCCAGCCAGTATGAAACAAGAAGATATTAGCCGAATGTTGCGAGAAGGCTATGATGTTCGTCTACTAGAAAAAGGGTTTAGAGCTTTAATTAATGAACTCAATCTAGATTTTCTGTTTGTTGATACTCATCCAGGTCTCAATGAAGAGGTATTAATCTCTTTAACTTTATCGGATACTCTGGTTTTAATTATGAAACCTGATCAGCAAGATTTTCAAGCAACTGGGATTCTGTTGGACTTGGCAAACAAGTTAAACATACAGAAAACCTTGCTGGTAATGAATATGATGATTGAATCGTTATGGATTGATCGTTTTAGCCATAAATTTAAGGACGAATATGGATTTTCGTTGGCTGCAGTTATTCCCTGGTCAGAAGATATGAAGATGCTAGGAAGTCGAAAGATTTTTTCTCTGGCTTTTCCTGAACATCCGCTTACTGAAGTTTTAGAAAAACTGGCTCATAAAATCATAAATTAGTATAAATTTTGAGGTGAATTATGCAGATTCAGATGATTGGTCACGCTTCTATCTTTGTTGAGACTGAAAATTGTCAAATCTTGATGGATCCGGTTTTGTGGGATTCTCACTGTGAAGGAATAGAAGATATTTGTCCTAAACGAAAAGTCTACCATGACCAGATTCCAGGGTTTGATATCTTGATTATCTCTCATCGTCATTTAGATCATTTTGATATTCAATCCCTAGCTTCTCTACCGAAAAATGTTGATGTCTTGATTCCTCAAGATAAGTTGATGGAAACGTGTTTACGAGATTTAGGATATTCACAAATCTATAAATTGAAAGATTGGAGTGAGGTCAAAATTGGGTCAACTCGTTTAATTGCAACTCGTTCAGAAAATCGTGTTCCTGAATATGGGATGTTATTCACTGACCCTTCAGGGGTGTTCTGGAATCAAGTTGATTCGGTGGTAAGTGTTGAAACAATTCGTAAGGTTAAATCTCGCTATCCTCAGATTGATTTTTTACTAGCAGGTTGGCAACCGATGTTAGAAACAGAACATCAAAATAATCAGCCTTGTTCATTTCCTTATGCCGCCTATGATCAAGAACTAAAAAAGATTAGTTTAATTAAACCCCATTCTATTGCTCCGGGAGCCAATGGATTTAAGTTTATTAAGGGTACATCTTGGTTAAATAAAGTAGTTTTTCCCGTTACTAGGGAGCAATTCTGTCGAGATGTAGCCATTGTTTGTCCAGAAGTTGGAGAAAATGTTTTTCCTTTGAATCCAGGGGATGTAGTGACTTTCAAAAATGGCGAAGTTAGCTACATGAAACAAAAGTCTTCTTTTGTGCAAATGGTAGAGGATGATCGCTATGACTTACGTTTCTCGCCCACTAATACTGATGATTGCCTGATTGATGATAATTCTGATAACTATGATTTAGAGGAAATGAAGCAAACGATTCGCTCGGAAATTTGCTGTAATTTTCCTAAATTTATTAAGGATAAGCAAGACTCTTTATTTCTAGAGTATTGCCATTGGAATTTAATTTATCAGCTAGAAATTGTCTTCCCAGATGAAACGCAACAATACTACTTTGATTTTTCCGAAGAGAATATTGAGTGTCACACTGGGTATAATCCTTTAGCCCATGTTTTTACAAGCATTGCTGCTTCTAATTTTTACGGTATGAGTAAAGGAATTAAAGGATGGGATTCTGCTCATATGGGCGGCTACT
>NZ_JAAHHX010000297.1:0-2365 GCF_010672065.1 Moorena sp. SIO4A1
CTTCAATCGATATTTGGGATTTGACAGGTTTGTTGGTAATGATTTGACAACTTGGTTTCTAAGTTTGGGTGTATCGCGCAGTATCGCTTTTGCAATTAGGCAAAAATTATAAGAAAATTCCAAGACTTCCAACACTTCCAAGACTTTCAACACTTCGCCTTCTTTGTTACAAATATGAGATGCACCCTTGCTATTTCTGGGTAAACCGCCACACCCCATCCCAATTCTGGGGTACCCCTTGCACCATTAATTGATTAATTCGCTCTACATACAATAATGCTGTCTTATCGTTAGGATTGACAGCTAACACTTGATTAAAACACGCTTTAGCCTTATCAAATTCTTGAGTTCGGTAGTAATCTATAGCTAGCTTAAATTCTGACTGGGTTGTTAACTTTAATTCCCTAACTTGTTCAGGCTCTCCTTCCAAGATTTCATAAACAGCAATTGGTTCATTTTTTCCTTTAACAATTGCTCGATCAAGAAACCGAATCTGGTATTGATTAGGATTACTCAATTGCTCTAAAGCTTGCTCAGAAATTAACAAAGACACGCCATAAAACTTAGTTAACCCTTCTAAACGAGCAGTTAAGTTTACATTATCAGAAAAAGCATCCCCTTGCATCCGAAATGTCTCTCCTACCATTCCCACCATCATCTGACCCACATGAATGCCAATGCCTACTTTAATTGGTAGATAGCCTTTGGCAATACGCCTGTGATTGTATTCTTCCACTCTGATTTGCTTGGCAATTCCCGCTGCTACTGCCTCATCGGTGCCATCAGGGAAAACAGCCATTATACCATCTCCGAGAAACTTGACGATAAAGCCGTTTTGATTGCGAATCTCGGGACTGACACGCTTGAGGTAAGCATTAACAAAGTCGAAGTTTTCCTTCGGGGTCATGGTTTCTGAAAGGGTAGTGAAAGAGCGAATATCTGAGAACATGACCGCCATTTCTTTACTGACGTGGTTGCCAAGATCTACATCAAGAATAGTTTCTTTTTGAAGAAAGTTAAGATATTCAAAGGGAACAAATCTGCTATAGGACGTATTGGTTTTTTCTAATTGCCTGTGAGCTTCTTGCAATAGTTTATGTTGTTTTTCTAATTCCCGATAGGACTGTTTGAGGTTGTTCCAAAGTGTGGTACTAATACTGACAACTGCAGCACTGATAACGGTAAACAAGGGTGTAAATATTGGAATCAACCAGCCAAATAAAAAGGCAATATAGGAACTGGTAATAATGATAACTCCGGCTATAAGGGTGCCAACTCCAGTTACCCATCGCCTACGGACATACATGGCTCCAAGGGTAGCACTATATCCAGACCAGAACACTATCCATAGCCAATTCAGGGATTTTACTGATGCTCTAAGCATCGGACGACCTTCATTAGCTGCACTCAAAATCTGGCTGCTGATATTGGCGTGAATTGCTATACCTGGTATTAATTCAGTGGGAGTTAGTAAGGTACTATTGTAGGGAGTGAGGTGATTGTCATTGAGACTTGGGGCTTTTGCCCCTAACAAGACAATGCGATCGCTCATCAAATTTGGGGGAATACGATTGTCGAGAACATCACTCATGGAGATAGTCAAAAAGCTCTCCTCACCGCCCCGATAGTTTAATAATATTTGGTATCCTCCCATCTCTGCTTTACTGTACTCTCCATCATTACTGGAGAGGGGGACAAACTTGGCTTTACCTAAACCGTATATCTTTTTATCGGGATTGATCGGCTCAAGTTTAATACCGTCTTGTGCCAAATACATTAGCGCTAGTTTCACACCAAATCCTTGCTTACGGGTACCATCAGGTTTGCCCAGGAGAATGATCCCTCGCCGGATTTTGCTATCCCCATCGAGCAGGACGTCGTTAGCTGCTACCTGACTCAATTTATCCAGCACTGGTGGCGCTGCAATGGGGTTGCCAGCAATTTTCTCAATTCCGATCACATTTGGGGTAGACTTAAACACCTCTACCAGTTCATCATGTCCAGGTTCAACCACTAGGTCTCGATAAATATCAATTCCAATCGCTCTTGGTTGCTGGGCTTTGATATTCCGAATTAGCTGAGCCATAACCCGATCTGAC
Organism: Moorena sp. SIO4A1; assembly: GCF_010672065.1. Classification (NCBI taxonomy): domain Bacteria; kingdom Bacillati; phylum Cyanobacteriota; class Cyanophyceae; order Coleofasciculales; family Coleofasciculaceae; genus Moorena; species Moorena sp. SIO4A1. Next base: position 2,100 of record NZ_JAAHHX010000297.1, read on the forward strand.
ATCGGCCATTGCTTAACATATTTGATATCGGGTTCATCAATGGTGACCAGGACAATGCGCTCGTCAACAGATTCTTTTGGACGCAGCCGAAATAATTGGTCTTGGCTTGCCCATTCCAGCATCCGAAACAGTCCAGCATTGCTTCCTAAAATCACCAATCCTGCTATACTCGGCGCGATTAAGAGGACTGTTCCCCACTGTTGAATCTGTTGTTTTATGGTTTGCCACATTTGGCTTTAATGTTGGTTATTTTGTTGAGGTTGTGT
>NZ_JAAHHX010000298.1:0-2357 GCF_010672065.1 Moorena sp. SIO4A1
ATTGGTAATTAGAGTAGGATTACCGTAAGCATTCAGCTAAAGGCCTTTGGCCACGCTACTTGAGGTGCCGTCAGCCGTCAGCTTATTTTATTCAAAAGCACCGTTAAACTAAGCTGGGAGGTCGCCCTCTCCAACTCGTCTTCAAAACCGTACTTGTGACTTTCACCACATACGGCTCCTCGTGTCTGAAGTCCTTTGTCATTAGGTACCTTATATAGGGTTTTCATCTAAACTCCTAATGTTGTTTTGATGTTTTCTTATTTCCCTATGTATCTCGTCGTGGCAGTGTAGGTGGATTAATTCCATATTTTGGATTTGGTCTTTACCACCTTGACTTAGCGGCTTAACATGGTGTACTTCCCAGTCATCTCCTGTTCTGAAGGTTAATCCACAATGGGCGCACTTCCCTTTTTGTTTCTTGAAAAGTTTCCCTTTCTGAGTTACTAATTCGGGGTGTTTGCTCATTCTGTTCCCCCAGTATGTTAGGTCACCATCATAGATACTGCGGTCTTGCTTCACTTTTACGTATCTGCTGACCTCTATCCATGCGTGTTTTATCAGGTGTTGTTCATCAGATTTTCTGAAGACCCAGTTATCGTTACCGTGTTCTCCGTCTTTTCTGGTTACTCTTCCCCAATATTTCTTTTTGACCCAATCCCAGGATTTGTTTCCGTGTCTGTACTTGCCCCACCTTCTCAGTTTTTGGTACATCAAGTGGTCTAAGTCACCAAATATCTCTTTGCTTATGCCAGTTTTGTGGTAGTTACACCATCCTCTTATTTTCTGGTTTAGCTTGTTGATTAGGTGTTCCTGGGGGGCTGCTTTGTGTGAGTCTATTAACTTGCACAAGTCCTCCCAGTGTTCCTTGATGGCTTTCTTTGAAGGTTTTATGAGTGTTTTGTACCCTAGTTTGCTCTGATTTTTTCCCACTTCGTATTGTCTTACGTTGAATCCGAGAAAGTCGAATCCATCGTTAGAGTGTACTATTTGAGTTTTTTCAGGCTTTAATTCCAGACCAATGTCATTTAGCCATTCATTTATGACATCCTTACATTTTTCGATGTGCTCTTTTGACTTGTGCATTACTACAAAGTCATCGGCATATCTTACAAAGATGAGCCCCCGTCTTTTCTGGGTTTTACTCTTTCTCTTCTCTACATAGGTTTCGGCGAAGCTTTTCATTTCTTCTTCCATTCCATGTAGGGCTATATTAGCTAGTAAGGGTGAGATGACACCGCCCTGTGGGGTACCTGTCTCTGTTTTGGCGAAGGTACCCTTGTCAATTACTCCTGCTTTTAGCCATCCCTTTACTATCCTCCTTAATTTGGGGAAGGTGTCTAGTTTGTTCAGCAGTTTGGAGTGATTGATTTTGTCGAAGCATTTACTTATGTCGGCATCTAGTACCCATTTGGGTGTTTTTAGTCCGTTAAATATTGCTTCTCGGGCGTCGAAGGCGTTTCTACCTGGTCTGAAACCATATGAGTTTGGTTCAAATTTTGCTTCCCATTCAGGTTCTAGTGCCATTTTGACTAATGCTTGAATGGCTCTATCTTCTATAGTGGGTATTCCTAGTGGCCTCTTTTCGGATTTACCAGGCTTATCAATCCAAACTCTTCTGGTAGGGTCAGGTCTTTTTCCAATGTTTAGGTTTTTAACCAGCTGTATTCTTCTATGGGCGGTAAGTGCTTTCCTTCCGTCAACCCCAGCTGATTTTTTTCCTTTATTTTGTTGGGTGACCTTTCGGACTGCCAACATTCGAGCAGTCCATGAACTCATTAGGGTCTTTTGTAAGCGTTTTACTGCTTTGACATCACCACGCTGAGAGGCTCGATATATCCGTTTTTGCAACTTGAAGAGCACTATTTCCAGCTTTCGCCAATTTGTGCTATTCCATTCCGCCTTTTGGGAAAATCCCTTAGTTTTAGATTTATTCATTGCTACTTACAGCTATATCTTCTTCAGTAATCACGTGAGTCTGTCTGCATATCCTAGGCATTACCCTAGGCATTCGCTTTTGACTCAATCCTTCCTTCATAGACCTTGCGGCTAACTACCTACTTGGGTTATCGACCTTTATCCCAAGAGAATCTATGAGGTTACTTTGTTCCTGTTAGTTATTGTGTGAGGCTTTTAGGGCGATACTGTCCACCGGGAGTTTTCTTTTGGGAATCGTTTGGATAACCAATAACATCCAAAACCCTTCTCCGTGACTTTTGTCTGTAGCGTATCAACCTTCATTTCGCTACACGTACGTGACGATGGTTCAACCATATCTTCCCTTTCGGTACCCATGAGCCTCCATGCCTGTTACTAACCAAGTCCCAGGTTGACCTAGCTTCCCTATTCGACCCCCCTTT
>NZ_JAAHHX010000299.1:0-2350 GCF_010672065.1 Moorena sp. SIO4A1
CCGATTATTAAACTAAGCCAGTGAGTCACCTCACTGACTCGTCTTCAAAACCGTACGTGATACTTTCGCATCATACGGCTCCTCATTACATGAACCATTTTCATTGGTACCTTCATAACTTGTGGCTATGTTTCCTATCGTGGCAGTGTAGGTGTAGTAGTTCCAGGTTATCTGGTTTGTTACTACCGCCTTTTATGCGTGGTATGATGTGATGCACTTCTAATTGGTCATTGGGTTTGAACTTGAGTTTACATTGTGGGCAGATTCCTTTTTGTCTCGTAAAGAGCCTCCCTCTTGTACAAGACATTTCAGGGTGTTTGCCCATTCTGTTCCCCCAATATATTAGGTCGCCATCATATGGACTTCTGGTTTCTTTGACTTTGATATGCCTAACTATTGGTGTTTTGGCATGTTTGGGTAGGATTACCTCTTTGTCTTTGAATACCCAGTTATCTCCATTGATTGTTCCCCAGTACTTGTTCTTAACCCATTCATGGGATTTCTTTGGATGTCTTCGGTTTCCCCATCTTCTGAGTTTGTTCCATAGCATGTCTACCAGGTCGCTATATGTTTCTTTGCTGCACACAGAGCTGTAGTAGTTGCACCATCCTTTAATTTGGAATTTTAATTTGTTGATTAGGCTAGCTTGTGGTGCGGCTTTATGTGTTTCAACGATTCTGGCTAGTTTTTCGTAATGCTCTGTCACTTTTTCGTTGGATGGTTTTATTATGGTTTTGAAGCCTTGTTTGGACTGGTTTTTCCCTACTTTATGTTGTTTTACCTGAAAACCCAGGAAGTTAAAACCTTCATATGTGTGGGTTATTTTCGTTTTACTAGGCTTCAATTCCAATTCCATTTCATTCAGCCATTTGCCAATTACTTCAAGGCATTCTTCTACCACTTTATGGTCTTTGTGTATTATTAAGAAATCGTCCGCATATCTGATGAGGCTAAGGGCTTTACGATTTTTCTCTTTAGTCCCCTTCATATTATTGGCGTATTCTTTAATACACTCTTCCATTCCGTGGAGGGCTATGTTCGCCAGCAAGGGGGATATGATTCCTCCTTGGGGAGTCCCCTCATTTGTAGGTGAGAATGTTCCTTTATCCATCACTCCGGCTTTAAGCCAGGATTTTATTAGTTTTCTTAGTGTTGGATAAGTATTCAGTTTTTTCAGCAATGCTTCGTGGTTAATCTTGTCGAAACATTTGGCTATATCCGCATCTAAGACCCATTTTGGTTTTTTGCCTATACAGTTGAAGATGGCTTCTATGGCATCATGACATGACCGTCCTGGTCTGAATCCGTATGAATTCGGTTCAAATTTTGCTTCCCATTCAGGTTAAGCGTGCCTGTTTGGTAAGAGCTTGTAGTGCCCTGTCATAGATAGTTGGTATACCTAGAGGACGTTTCTCGTTACGACCGGGTTTATCTATCCAAACTCTTCTGGTGGGTTTTGGTTTCCTGTGAATTTTAAGGGAATCTACTAAGTTTAGTCGCTGCTTATTGGTTAAAGCTTTGCGCCCATCTATTCCGGCAGTTCTTTTTCCTTTATTTTCTTGGGTTACCTTTCTCACCGCTAGCATCTTTGCTGACCAGGATTTCATCAGAGTCTTCTGAAGTTTTCTTACCACGGGGACATTACCACGTTTAGAGGCTTGATATATTCGTTTTTGTAACTTAAATACAGTCATTTCTAGCTTTCGCCAATTGACCTTATTCCATTCCGACTGTGGGATGAATCCCCGAGCTTTAGACTTTTTCATTACTACTTGCGACCATATCTTTCCATGTAACGTGAGTCCGTCTGCGTATCTTAGGCATTACCCTAAGCTTTTGCTTGTGACTCAATCTCGCCTCCAGAGGACTTGCGGCTAACTACCTACTTAAGAATCGACCTTCTTAAGAGTGCCTTTGGAGGTTATTTCGTTCCTAATATCCATTCTTTGAACTTTTAGGGTGGTACTATTCACCGGAAGTGCTTAGGGAAATCAGTATAAGAATCGGGAACCTTATACTCCTTTGACTTCGTGACATTTTGTCTGTAGCGTATCAACCTTCTTTCGCTACTCAAGTCGTGACGATGATTGTAACGTACCTTCCTTGCGTACCCATGAGTTCCTTGCCTGCTACTAACATCTTGTCAGGTTTAGGATGCTTCGCTGTTCGACCCTTGCATTAATCCAAAGGTTTGTTAGTTCCATTGAATCAGGGTAGGGCTGTCACTCGGATTTCACGAGGGATGGTTTTTCACCATCATGGATATTAAGTTATCTAGGTTTTACCCTAGTGGCTAATCTTCCTCTGATGTTTATGCAGCAGAGTTTCTAGCCAACGAAACGCACCCCGA
>NZ_JAAHHX010000003.1:0-165229 GCF_010672065.1 Moorena sp. SIO4A1
TGTTCATGAAACTTACTGAAAAAAACCTAGAGTCAAGGGAAAATGGGAGCCTACAAGCTACCATCAAACCGGTTGATTTGGATTTGGTGGGTATTCTTTCACCCGCTGGGGTAGTTTCCCCCTAATATCGGATACTATTGAGGAAAACTACGGGTGATTACGATGCAAATGCGTTGGGCAAAGCTGTTTAGTGTTGTAGTTATAGCAGCCACTGCTAGTCTAGGAGCAGGTGGTGCCATAGCAGAAACTAATTCGGAGGAGTTGGAGCTAATTCCTCTAATAACCTTACCTGAGGCTTTTGAAAACGCTTTTTTTGATAACTCTGGGGACTTTTTCGAAAACAGGAGCATCAAGAGTCAAATCGATACAATTTTCGGTTCCGGATGGCCACCTGCGTTTCCAGAACTAGCACTTGAGCGGGATGCTGAGCGTGTCAGTAATCTTTATCGGGATCTACTAGAGCAGCAGGTTTCGAGCGGTCCTGTCATTCGTACTCTGGATTTACCAAACCCCTACAATACTTCCCTACGGTTGCTAGAGCAATCGAGTGATATACCAATCCAAGTGGAAAACCAAGAATTTTTCTTGGCACCGCAGCCCATACCACAGCTGCGTAGATGATGAGTATGGGCGAGATCAGTATGGGGTGATAGTAGTAGCTGACCGCAAGTGTCCAATCCAGGGTGCAGGAGTTGAACCTGCCTAGGGCAAATTATGAGTTTGCTGCCTCAACCGCTCGGCCAACCCTGGGTGATTCCTTTATATTATTATGGTAGCCTGAATCAAGTTATTGCAACACCACTAACTATAAATTCCCGATTTATCCAATAATTCTGAGAACATAAGATAATCTAGCTGTATAGCAGCACTATAATACAGCACGGAACCAGCGGTAATTCGGAATAACGTTAATCACCCTATGAAATTAAACACAACTGTAGCGCTAACCATAGTTCTACTGACAATGATGTTAGGTGCAGGTGTCGTGAGTGCCTTTTGGGGATTCTCTCTCGGTCACGAAGCCCTCAAAGGAGTTACTCAACCGGATACTAACCCTAAGAAAAAGTTGACAGGAAAGAAGGGGTCTTCTTCTGGGAAAGAAGGGGTCTTGATTGTGAGCGAGAAGGATATCCTGGTTAACGTTCACGCCCACATACACAATAAGGGTAAAAATCCTTCGGCTAAGAAAAACAGCCAGAAAACTAAGCAAATTAGTTGGTCTAAGCCCGCTCAGAAGGAGTCGTCGTCTGATGTATTGACTCAAGAGGCATCCTTCACTCGGAAAAACCCTAAGCTAAATTTACCGGTTAAAAGTCAGGATAAGGGAGTCACCCTAGCGGTAAATTCTGCCAGTGTGCAGGAGGGTTCTTTAATGTTGGATGTCAGCTTGAAGAATCAGAGTTCTAATCCAGTCAGGTTTCTGTACAGCTTTTTGAATGTTACCGATGATCGCGGTCGTGCCCTAAGTGCAATTACGGAAGGCTTACCAGGAGAATTACCGGCTAATGGCAAGGAATTTTCTGGAACAGTGAGCATACCGACAGCTTTACTAGAGAACTCCGAGAAGCTTTCCCTGACACTGACCGATTATCCGGATCAAAAACTACAGTTGAAAATGTCTCAGATTCCTGTAGTTAGATAAGGAAGCAGCTCGAGGGAATGGTTGTTAAGGAGAAAACCTTGACGCTATCCTAAAATCTTATGTTGATAGCAAGCAACTAAGGCAGTTTCAGAGTCAGTCTCACGGCCAGTCTCACAGCCAGTTTCACAGCCAGTTTCAGAAATTTCCTTGACTGGCATTCGTGAACTAGCTCAAGCAAATGCTAGTAATACAACTGAAAACCCCATAATACAACTGATAAGTTTTTGATGGTAACCGATAACTCCATACCAAGCTGCCCTAGCTCTAAGAAGATACATCAGAAGGCAACCGTAACCAGCAAAAAATGAAAATTATTTGCTTTTACCTTTCACCTTTTCTATGGTTGCCAACCTGATGGTTCTTCTAACAGTGGATGCTTCTATTAGCCTCTCTGAGGGAGAGGTTTTTCTGGGATTGTTATCAGTGCTACTACTGATAGCCATCAATGCTTTTTTTGTCACGGCTGAGTTTTCGATGGTGGCCGTGCGGCGATCGCGGATTAGCCAATTAGTAGATGCGGGTGACGTGCAAGCAAAGACGGTTCAGGCTTTGCAACAGAGCATTGACCGATTACTATCTACAACTCAGTTAGGGATTACCCTCTCGAGCCTTGCTCTGGGATGGATTGGGGAGACTACCATGGCAACTTTGGTAGCAGCTGGGATAGCAAAGCTACCAATAACGCCAGATCTAAGTCCAGTTATTACCCATTCCCTAGCAATCCTGGTGGCATTTTTCCTGATTGCGTATCTACAAATTGTTTTGGGGGAACTTTGCCCCAAATCCCTGGCTTTACTTTACTCAGAACAACTAGCACGGTTTCTGGGGCCACCCAGTCTGGTAATTGCCAGGTTTTTCAATCCTTTTATCCAGATTTTGAATCAATCTACCCGCTGGCTCCTGAGGTTGGTGGGTGTTCAATATTCTGGTCAAGGTTGGTATAGCCGTGTAACGCCGGAAGAGTTGCAACTCATAATTACCACTGAACGGGAGTCTATTGGACTGGAAGCAGAAGAGAGAAAACTACTGAAAAATGTGTTTGAGTTTGGGGAGGTAACAGCCGCAGAGGTAATGGTTCCCCGCACCAGTCTTATTGCTATTTCCCATGCAGCAACCTTCGAAATCTTGTTAGAGGAAGTTGCCAAGACTAGTCACTCTCGCTATCCTGTGATTGGGGCATCCCTAGATGATATTCGTGGCATTATCGACTTCAAAAAATTGGCTAAACCTTTATCTAAAGGGAAGCTAGGACTTCAGACACCGATTAAATTGTTGGTTTGCCCAGCTAAGTTTGTCCCAGAAACTACCCCATTGAGTGAATTACTGCCGATGATGCAGCGATCGCATTTGGCAATGGTGATGGTGGTGGATGAGTTTGGAGGTACAGCTGGATTAGTCACCCTCAAGGATTTAATTGCTGAAATTATTGGTGATGGACCTGAATCTGACATAACCCAGGACTTGACGGTACAAATTCTGGACGAGTATACCTTCCTGGTGCAAGCTCAGATGAATATCGAAGAAGTCAACGAACTTTTGGATTTAAACCTACCTGTAATTGATGACTATCACACTTTGGGCGGTTTTCTGCTCGACAAGTTTCAGAAAATTCCTGTACCCGGTGAAACCTTAAATTATGACAATCTAGAATTGACCGTTGTGTCTGCTTCTGGAGCGCGCCTAAACCAAATTCGCATACGCCGCCAGCAGCCACAAGAGAATAATTCAGTAGATGTTTCCGATTCTGATAAAATGCCGATAATTCCCAGCAAGGAGGATGTCTCCTTTGATAATGGAGGGCTTTGATAGTTTTGGTTAATTTTATTTGATTAGTGCCGGAGAAAACCAAGAGAAAATAATGGCGCGAGGAGATCAAATTTACGTATTCCAAAAGTTTCTTAACTTTGAAGGGGTTTACCAACATCATGGTATTGACTGTGGAGACGGTAGTGTGATCCACTACCGCAAAAAAACTGAGACAATTGAACGTAATTCTATGGCTACCTTTGCTCTAGGTGAAACAAAAATTTATGTCAAACAGTACTCAGTTTGTTTAATTCCAGATGTTGTGATTCGTCGGGCAGAAAGTCGATTAGGGGAAAGGCAATATAACCTAATTTTTAATAACTGTGAACACTTTGCTAATTGGTGCAAGACTGGGAAAAATGAAAGCCAGCAAGTCAAGGATTTTATTCCGGTAATTAGTAATACGAATATCGAGGGTTTGTACGAAGCTATAAAACAAGCACTTCAGGGAGCAAAGCAAGACGATACAACTCAGTTACTTAATCAAGCATTATCTGATCTCAGGGTGGTTTGGGATGAGATTCAACCTAAGTATAAACAGGAACTTAAAGAAATTAATGTCTGGCAGCAAGTGGCAATTCAAGCTATTAAAAACAATAGAGAAGACTTAGCCCGTGCGGCTTTGATGCGGAAGCGGAACTATGAGAAAAGCGCCACGGACAAGAAAGCTCAACTAGACCAGTTAGCGAAGATGACAGAAACCTTGATTCGCAACCGTATGAACTGGCAACAAACCTAGCGGGTTGGTTAAGTAATCAGAAAGCTACTTTGAGCGGTCAGCTATCAGCAATCATAACTTATGGGGTCGATTTAATTTTATGACCCCTACTCCCTACTCCCTACTCCCTACTCCCTAAAATCTAGGACGAGGTACTTCAAGCAATTCAGAACTGCTATATATTCTTACTATAGTTTAGTTGTAAAGATCCAAAAAACTGAATGGAACGTGGTTTACTATGGTTACCTCTGCTAGCAGCATTTTGCTGGCTGGCTTGGTCAGGTTGGAACGAATACCAAAAGATTGAAGCTTATCGCCGCTGGGCTGAACAGTTTGAACGGGCAAAGTATGATATCTATGCCGTGCTTGGTCAAAACGGCAGTGACCTGACTTGGGGCAAACCCACTAGAAATGAACCAGTAAATCTAGAAACCTTTTCCCTCAAAGACGTTAAATCAATCAACTTGCTAGTTGATAATCAAGTGGTTGACTTAGAGCAACCACCGGATAAAGGTCGTGCGATCGCATTAGAATTTCAGTTCCTCAAACCCATAGATCCAGTCAAAATTCCCTTTACAGAAATTCCGTTGGCAGTGGAGTGGGGAAAATATCTCCAGTCATTAACTATAGCGCTGGGTGAAGGGAATAGGGAATAGCTAACTTCGGATCTCGACATTGGGTAGCACCCTCAGCCATTAATCCCAGGTTACCCTGACAAGTCAGACCTGGGGCTGCTGGTGAGTTAAGCTAAAAACTTCACCAATTGCTCTAACTTCAACCAAGGGGCACCGCTCGCCATAACATCCTTTGCCATAGCAATCCCTGCTGTGTGGTCTTCGAGAGGTATAACACCGGCGACTTGAAGGGCTAATGAAGCATTTAATGCCACCACATCCTGCTGGGCTGGTGTTCCTTTACCTTGCAAAACATTCCGTAAAATTGCTCCATTTTCCGCTACATCACCGCCTCGTAGGGACTCAGTAGGAGCAGGAGTTAGACCGAGATGTTCCGGATTCAGACTCAAAAGTCGCACCTCACCCCCCGATAGCAGTGCCAAGTCAGTTTCATCTGCCAATCCCGCCTCATCTAATTTTTCCCTGCCATGGAGAACTATTGCGTTGGGAGTACCCATTAAACACAACGATTGCGCTACAGTTTCTACAAAGTTGGGAGCATAGACACCAATTACCTGACCGGTGGGACGCAAGGGATTTACCAATGGTCCTAACAAGTTAAACACTGTCCGTACTTTGAGGGTTTGCCGTAACGGTGCCACTGCTTTCATGGCTGGATGCCAACCCCGAGCAAACAGAAACGTTACCCCTACCTCATCCAGGGCTGCCTGAATCTTGTCCGGTGCTGCTGATAAATTTACTCCTAAGCCTTCGAGCACATCAGCGGAACCGACCTTACTAGAGGCAGAACGATTACCATGCTTAGCCACCAGCACTCCAGCTGCCGCAACTACAAAGGCTACTGCGGTAGAGATATTAAACGTAGACGCGCCATCCCCACCGGTACCACAAGTATCAATAACGGGTTGGTTGTGTTCAATGGTTGTCTTTTGCAAAGACTGGGATTGTAGCACCTGAGCCATCCCTGCCAATTCGGTAGCGGATACTCCTTTAGCCTGGATAGCTGCCAAAAGTGCGCCAGATAAGACGGTGGGAATTTCTTCATTCAACCATCCCTGCATCAGTTGTGATGCCTGGTCACTGGATAACGATTGCCCATCCAACAACTGTTGCAACAAACTGGGCCAGTTAGAAGAGGTTTGAACCATTATTTATAGAAGCTGAGTATTTGATCTAGAAATGCGATCGCATTAACTATTCAATCACTATTTCCGATCAATCTCCCACTAACAACGCTACAGCATAAGCGGCAATTCCCTCTTCACGTCCCACCGGGCCCAACTTTTCATTAGTGGTTGCCTTAATGCCAATTTGGTCAGGCTTCAGGTCTAGGACTACACTTAAGCGATCGCGCATCGTCTTAATATGAGGCTTAAGCTTAGGACGCTCTGCCACCACTACCGAATCAATATTGCCAATCTGCCAGCCATGGGATTGGATCAACTGATTCACCTGACTCAACAATACCAAACTATCCGCACCCGCCCATTTTTCGTCAGTTGGGGGGAAATAATGACCAATATCGCCCAAACTCAAGGCTCCCAGCATGGCGTCCATGATGGCGTGAGTCAGGACATCGGCATCACTGTGACCGACTAATCCCAATTCATGAGGAATTTCCACACCTCCGATAATCAGACGGCGACCTTTGCCCAATTTATGGATATCGTAACCGTTGCCAATCCGAATAGTCATTTTTCCCACTAAATCCCCCGTTAACAGAGCAAGCGATCGAATTTTACCTGTTTTTTAAAGTCTAACAATCAGGCTTTTTACTTATTATTTAAAGTATCAAAAAAATTACCTTTCTGGTTAACCCTTCCACTATTCAGCAACAGCATTTTATGAGTAGTTGTGCTCATTGCCAAACTGGGATGCACCATGATTTATTTTTTTTTAAACGCAATTCGTTGAAAAATTATCAAACAACGGCGCAAGAGGATATGGATAATAGCAAGAGGATATGGATAATAGCTAGGGCTATATTCATGCTCTTTATGGTCTTATTTTATTCGGGTCAAGCACTTTCTCTTAGCCAAGTAGAGGAAAAAAACTATATCATTGCTAACTTTGTTGGGGATGTGATGATGACAAGGCGATGGGAAAACACCCCTGATAGTTTTATCCCTAAGTACGGGGTCAATGCAATTTTTGAGCCGACTCGGGAGATTTTTGCCCAGGGAGATATTAATTTCGCCAATCTGGAAACTCCGTTGAGCGATCGCGGTACTCCTCACCCCAGCAAATTTGTAAAATTCCACACCAAGCCCGAATATGTATCGGGACTAACCTACGCAGGTATTAACGTAGTTTCCCTTGCCAACAATCACACTTTAGATTTCTCAGAGGAAGGGTTACAACAGACCATTGATGTGCTAAATGCCAACAATATCAAGCACTTCGGTTCAGGGATGAACCTTGAAGCCGCAGCTAAACCACTGTTAATGGAAATACACGGAATTAAAATTGCCTTTCTTGGTTTCTCTGGAATTACCGGCAAGCAACCTCCCTGGCTGTATGCTGATGTGGATCGCGCTGGTTCGATGCGACTAACCAGCCATTATTTAGAAGAGGGAATCAAGACTGTTCGTGACCAAGCTGATGTGGTGATTGTGTCGATTCACGGTGGGAAAGAATACAGCAGCGAACCCGGAAGCTGGCGAGAATTAGAGCATTTGGCCATTGACTTGGGCGCAGATTTGATTGTTTCTCATCATCCCCACGTCTTACAAGGGGTGGAAATGTACAAAGGAAAACTGATTGCCCATAGTTTGGCTAACTTTGTCTTTGACCAACCTTGGTTTGAAACCTTACCGAGTATGATTCTTACCTGCAAGATCGATAAGGATGGTGTCTTTGAAGCGTTTTTCCATCCTATTTATCGCGCTGATTATGTGCCGAAGTCCGTTAGGGGTAATCTGGCTAACTCGATTATTAAAGAAATTGCCGATTACTCGTCTAAATTTTCGACATTGGTTTTACCTGAAGAGAATATCGGACGGATCATTTTGGATCGAGATAGCATATCCCAGGATAACAAGGTTATTCAAACAACAATTCCCCTTCAGCCAACCCAGGACAAGTACAGTCTCTCCACTCCCATTGTTCTGGACGAGTCTTGGTTGCTTTCTTCGGTTTCCGCAGATGCCAAAGCAGAAGCAAGATTTGGTCGGGATCTTCTCTGGTTGAGTGGATTTGAAGAATCTGAAATCAATTTATGGGATTTGAACGGATCGGGTGAATTGTACGATGATTCTGTGGCTAAATTTGGCCAACGTTCTTTGCAAATTACTGGGATGTCTAGCAACAGTTCCGACGGGCAAGCAAATCTGACATCGAAAATTCCCGTTGAGTCTGGCAAAAACTACACCCTTTTAGGTTACGTGCAAACTGAGCAAAATGCCAAAGCTAAGGTTGAAATCCAGTATTATACTCACCAAGGACGCAGATCCAAATATTACAGCGATTATAGCGATCGCCCTTTGCCACCCATTTCCAGTGAAACTGCGATGGCCTTATCTGAGTCTGTTCCTTGGCAATTGTTCAGTTTCGATTTTCAGCCTCCCGAAAACACGGAGGCTGTTGACATTGTTTGCCAAAATGCTTCGACTGAGGGAGCAAATAACCGGGCTTGGTTTGATGGCTTAATGCTGATTGAATGGCAAGAAGATTTTGCCCCGCTGCCTCAAGAATTACCGACACCCAATAATCTCAAAGTATTGCAAGTTCGCAGCCACAATCAAGAGAGTCTGAATATCTGGCTGGGGAAAACTACCTATTCCCAAAGGTTAAATATCAATTATACTGAGAATACTGGCTCGATGTCCTAGGATATTTTCTAGGATATTTTTATATTTCACGATATTTTATCCTCCTAACGACATTTTTATGGAGGTTTTATGCAACTGGCAAGTCTTTTTCTGCCAAGTTTGTCTCTGCCGAATTCAAGATAATAGTTCCTTGCCTTTCTTTGACCAATAGCAACAATAAAGCAGTAATCACCGTGAAAACCGCAATTACCAAAAACTTATTATAGTGGCTAAATATTTTTACTTCACTGACAAGAGGTATTTCTTCAATATCGCAAGGCATATTAAGTCTTTTGCAAAGTTCTGTCATATGTCTCATCTGAATTACAGGCATACCACTTTCCGCAAATCTTTTCATCAGACTGTCAGAAGTACCTGGTTTTATCCGCATATTTTTATTGAGTCCAGCCTGGAAAATTCTTTCTTTGGTATCGTCACCTACAGATATCTTGCCACCTCCTACATTTACATAAAGTTTGATTGTATCACTATCACTATATTGACTGTAAATACTCATTCTATGGTCGATATTTTGTCTTCGATCTATTTCGTAAATATAGTACATCTTATTGCGCTTGATAATTTCTTCCATCATTTGTACTGCTTGTGCTTCCAGTCCTAATCCTAAATCTTCCAATCCACCCCGAGAAGCAGCTACAGACCGATTGGAAATAATTTGTTTTTCGTTGAGAATTCTTTCCATATCAAGCCATGCTAGATTGGGAAGATTAGATCCCCATGAGGAACTGCCAACACTGGAGATCGCAATAACTTTTATATCCATTGCTTCTGCTGCCGCCATAACAGCAAGATTCAAAGCTGGATAGGAACCGCTGAAGCTTGCAGCTATAGTATCTCCATTTTTTACTCCCGCTTTTATGTATAAATCGACCATTAATGCCGCCCAATTTGGATTAATTGTTGCTACTTTAGCGGTAGGAGCAACTACCATTGTTGTTATCGGGGATGATAGCACTCCTATCATCCCCGACTCAATAAACTTATTAAGTTTGTCCGCATCATATTGATCGTAGTATTGTTCGCCAACTTCTTTCTGACGATACTCTTTTATAGTCTCCATACCAGCTTGCATTATTTGGGCAGCTTTTATCTCTGTCTCTCCAGCTTTCACCGAAATATTTTCCACAGCCATTAAACCTATCAACGCTACTATAGCGACGGTCAGGATAATTTTCCAAGTCTGTTTTTCCGATTGCCAGTACAGTCTTTTCATGTTCAAAAACCTCCTAGTGCTATTAGCTCACCAAAATTAGGATTAACTTAACCAGTACGCTGCCTATTATCACACTTGATAAAGCTTCAACCCAACCATAAGATTCCATATTGTTCGCAATCAATCCTGGAATAACATAACCAATAACATTAAGTGAGTCTTGTCCCATCTCCATACCACCTCCTAAATTTCCTGGCGATAATATATCCCAGATTAATTTGAATCCAAATCCTAAAAGTATGGCGATCGCTGTTTTTCGTCTACCGTATATAATCAGCTTATAACTGAGAACACGAACAATTAAATATACCAGGAAACTCACAGCAAAAGTTACTACCATACTCAATGGTCTATCCAGGTAAAGAGCAATATATCCCGGAACAATTATTCCCCCCGGATAAAATCCTGTAATGTTGGCAAACAAGACGCTGATTACTATCCCGATCGCGATCGCTTCGGTCAAACTATTTTCCCACATTTACTTCTCCTGTTAATTTCGCTTTCTTCTCCACCAGTTCGATTAGATTTACTCCCCCATCCTTGATATTTCCAACACCCATCACCATTGAGGAAGCTTCAGAAATCTCTACTATTCTTTCCCAGATATCTTCCGTTATCAATCCTTCAGCGTTAATTATTTCTGAATCAGCTATTCCCTGCCCGATCGCTATTTTAATTAGGACATCACATTTTTCTCCTATTACTATATACTTATCAGCTGGCTTCCATTGAATTATATATTGACCAATTTCCTGGGAACGGCTAATTCTATCTTTTCTCGTATTTATTACCATTATTTTTGTTGGTTTTTCGCTATGGCGCAAAACAGCATTATTCCAATTTTTTTCTGTCGATTCTATATCATTAGCTGCAAAACCATTAATGAAAACTATTTTTTCACCGCCTTTGTCAATAGTATACTCCTTCATTGATCCGATATCTGGAGTAGCTTTATACATGCCTTTTAATGCAATGTCTTTGGAAACATTTAAAGCACTGCATACTGTTAGCGCTAAAGCTACGTTTTCTTTATGTTCTATATAAGCAAATTTACTCATGTCTTCATCTGATATCCTCTCTAATTCTGCTGGTGATACAACCAATAGTTCGCTATTACGATCTTGGCAAGCCATCTGAAAATCTTCTCGATAATCTTGTGCTGCTGTGAACAGCTTCCCATTTTTGGGAATCGTTCCCAAAAGTGCTAGAGTCACATCCCGCTTTCTCGGGCCCATAACATCAAGATGATCTGCACGTACATTGGTGATTACTCCATGAGTTGATTTAATCATATTTAACTCTGTTACCGCCTGCAAACGAGGATTAAGTGCCATACATTCTATTACCAACACTTCCGCCTGGTTTTTCGCAGCAAATGCCACTATTTTTAACTGCTCGATTATGTTAGCTTTCGACTTTATTCTGTAAACTGGCAATTCTCGCCCTTTATCTGTAATTAATCTTGGCTGAGTTCCGGTGGTTTTGGCAAATACCTTGAAACCCCCTTCCCTAAGACCACCAGCAATTAATCTGGTGACCGATGATTTTCCCCGGCTACCATTTACATGGATTCTGACCGGTATAGACATTAGGTTTTTGATATGAATTACATATTCTAAACCCAGAACTATCAACATGATTATTGTCGCCACTGTGATCACGAGCCAAGTATTCAATCTACTTTCCTTCCTTCAGTTATTTTTTATGTTACAGACAATACCATATTTTTTGCAGTTCTTTGGGATAGAGCTCACTTGACAAAAGAGACTTTTGTGCCTGGGGGGCGACATGCAAAAGGATTTGAGCTTGCATGTCGCCCCCCCAGTTCATAACTGAAGTTCCCCTGTACAAATGTACTATCTATGCCCAAAAGTTATGCCAATCCTAGCTTTGAGTGCTGTAGAACAATAGTACTACTGGGTACAACCAGTTTGAGAAAATGCTTGTACCTATTGCTATGATTAGATTACAGCGTACTAGACTAACGTCAGTTTTGGTTAAGCGGAAGCAGGTAATAACTGTTCTAGGCGGAGGGAAGGCTTTTTGGGCTGGTGGCAATAGGCAATCAGCCCACCCAACAGATTAATCAGAAAATTGACGGGACTGCGATGGCGGGTGTGTTCAATCTGAGAAATGTTCTTCAACTGGTCGAGGATGGTCTCAATAATGCTTCGCTTGCGGAGCAATAGCTTGTCCCACAACGGCAAGAGTCGGTTCTTCATGTTTTTTTTCAACGGGGTAATCAGTTGTAAACCTGTAGTTTGCCAAAGTTGCTCACTGAGTTTTTTGGAGATGTAGCCTTTGTCTCCAAACAGCTTACCCGTCAAGCTTTTAACCAGCGCGGGAACGGGTTTGCGGTCATCGACATTCCCCGGTGTCAGGGTGATATTGAGTAGTTCTCCGCAATCATTGACTACCAAATGAAGCTTAAAGCCAAAGAACCAATCTACAGAAGTGCGTCCACGCGCTGCCTGTCCAGAAAAGGTACGATGTTGAGAAATCCGTCGATTATGACAAACTTTCAGCTTCGTGGAATCGATAAAACTCACCCCAGTATTTTAACCAAAGCAGTATCGCAGGTAAGCACACAGGGGTAACAAGGTTGAAGGGAGTAACTGTACGAAACGTGAGTAGCTGACCAGACCAGGAAAAGCCTCGTGCCAGTAAGGTTGAACCAGTTTTTGATAAAAGTCCTTAAAAGTGCGGTAGCCCATTTGATGGAAGGCAATCACAATCGTCATCCGTTCACTCAAACATAGACCCGATGACCGATTGCGATATTCTGCGCCCGCTTCTAGTAGTTGTCTGTTCCATAAGGGTTCAAATGTTTGACAGAAGTCATTGCCCTATCGGGCACGCTACGCGAACGACATGGCAAAACAGGTTTTCTATACTAAGCATGGGGCAAGCTAGGGGTTGACGGTTGGCACTTTCAGCCTACCTGCTTCGCTCCTCCTTATCCAAAACTGACGTTAGACTAGTGTGGCGCGTACGCATTGGCTATTCATTATAGCACAACTTAGTATCCCATGGCCAGAAAACCCCTACGCCATGTGAAGGTTTGTTTTTGATAAGTGTACGCTCTATAATAAAAAATTAATAGATGAGCGCCTTGCATCAGCACTACATAAGGCGATGAATCGATTTGTACCCAGTAGTACATTAGTCCTACCTGTCAAAATGTAGGCACCGTAAGAGTTCAGGGATTCATAGTACACGTGTATGGGGGAACTTCAGTCATAAACGAAAGTATTATCAACGAGGTCTAAGGGCTAAGTCGCTTATACAGCGGTTTGCAATTCAGTTAGGTACAAAGTTCTGGGTTTTTAGGGACTGAGGCCGTGGGCCACGCGGGGCGCGTTCGGAGCAGGGAAGAGGGAAGTCGGAAGTCGGAAGTCGGAAGTCGGAAAACAATCCTGTGTACCTGATAGTTATGCAAACCGCCGTAGAGTCTGCGTTTTAGCTTATTTCGTCGCCCCCTCAGGAGAATTGCTGTATTTCCTTACTCTTAATATTAAGTTTTATTTCGAGATTGGAAATTTATGGAACCTACAGTGTATTTACGGATATCTAGAGAACAAATATCCCAAATATATGACGAGGTTCAACAATGAAAAAAATCGGTTCTAGTACTCTACTCATGTTCGCTACACTCTCGGGACTTCTGTTGTTTGCTCCCCCAGTAAAAGCGGATCAAATCAGATACTGTTACAGTGTCCCTCGTTACTACGTTGAGAAGGATGCAGCTAACCATCGTGAAGCTTACGATGATGGTTATCAGGAGGGGCGACGTGATGCCAGGAGGGGTATAGCTTATGAAGAGCGCACCGCAGGGGGCGAGTTTAGCCGTGGCTATCGTCATGGATATTACGGTCGCCGCTACAGAGGTCAGCGGCGTCAGGTTGCAGACCGCCGTAACTACTACAACACCAGGGAGTGTCGTACCTACAACTATGACGATAATGAGAATATGAAAGATGTTTTGGGCAGGATTTTGCACCAATTTGAAAGGGATCTGCGTTGGGATATGAACTGGAACAACAATCCTCAACGATACGAGGAGCGAAGATACGAGGATCAAAGGTTCGAGGAGCGAAGCCGGGACAGAAACTCTCAATTATATCGATATCCAAGATAGTTGTTCATTCAAGTATTTCCATAACCGAGTCACTATGGTGCTGCTACTACCTTATGAAAGCTTTGGGGAGTTGGTAGTGGTACACAATTGGTGATTTTAGCTTCCGTTACCTTTACCAGACCGTAGCCAAACCACTAGATCTTTCGCACTACCGCTTAGTTTAATGGCCGCAGACGCTAATTATAGGGGTCACCCTCAGGCAAACAGAGGGAAATACGCTTCTGCTTGATGCGCTCTTCTTCCAGACAGAGGTCTTCAATTTCCTTAACAACTTCTTCGGAGATGTCGATGGCTTTGGCCATCTTGCGGATGGTTGCCTTTTCCCCTTCCGCATATTCTGCATCCGAAGCAGCCGCCTTGATGGCAATGTAAATTATTGCTCTACGACCCTTGCTGGTGACTGGGGTACTGGTCACGACTTCCGAGATGTCTTGGTTGGCGGGATAGGTTTCTAGCTCTTTCAATAAGGACTCTGATGCTCCAGCGGTTGCTCCCCGTCCAATCACCCACTTTCTCTCCGCTTCTGAGAGTTCTCCATCGCCATTTGCAGCAATAAGAAGGGACTTTAGCATGGTCTCGAGCTGTATAGAGTTGGATAGCTCTTCGACTTTAGCCATTTTATCGAGATCCCAGCCCCAAATTTCCTTCAAATACCACTTGGCTATGGTTGCCCGTATCGGATCCATATCTGTTGTAGCTGTTGTCATTTTATTCTCCTGAATTTTCGTTTAAAGACTTAACAGATTCTAGATATCTAGAATCTGTCTTCACTTTATTTCTACCTACAGTTAGCGGGTAGAACAGTTGCTAAGTGTAGCAGACTTAGGACTTAGTAAGTTTAGGGGGTTTTACCCCCCCTCCCCTCAAATCTGGGGGGTAATTCTCATAAATTCCCCCTAGTTTCTAGGATTTAGGGGGCAATGGTGAAGTCCTGAGAATTTAAGTAAATTGGGCTCAGGTTTTAAAATCTAATAAAAAAATTATTTTGTCAAGGATTAATTTATAAATTTTTACAAACCTCTCATTTTTTTGCTATTTTTAGTTTAAACATTGTAGTCAATTATTTATATGCCAGGATAATTTTCGAGGGTATTGTGTGTTCGAGTTGGCGTACGGCAAGGGTTCCGGCGACAGAGCCAAAGCACAATTTAATTAGCATTTCATTAGCGATCGCCAACGGACAAAAATCTCAAACCCTAGAGCAGCCAAGTAAGTTGAGGGATAGTAACAATTTTTTACGAGCAGCTTTACAAATTGCACCTAACCTGAAATTGTTTCCAAGGAATTGGGTTCAGTTGGAAAGTCGCCCATTAGACTCCAACTGATTGAAAATACTAAACTCCCCAAAGATGACAGCCTTTACGATTAGTATCTTTACATCCCCTGTTGCTCAAAAAATATAGTTTTTTCATTGTGTTTACAGGCTTGTAAGTGCTGTTTTATAATTCTATATTGAATACTCTTTATCTGTACAATCTCTAGATTAGGGTGATAAATTCTTCTAAATATCATTCTTGAATTAATTGCGCTTTGAGTAATTTCAGGAAATTGCGATTGGCCGTAGGCCACGCTACGCGATCGCAAAAAACCGGCAATAACTACTTCTAGGCTTACTTCAATAGACAACTGCGGCGAAGTCTACTCGTCAGAGGTTTGATCTGCAGAACGTGGTTTAAGCAGAAAGATTTCTATCCCATCAATGGGTTTCTCTCGGGTTTCAATCTGAAATTGCTCTTTAACAACAGACCGAAATAGTTTCGACGACTTGACATAAACTAGCCATAAACGAGATTGGGTTGGGGGCAAACTGCTAACCCAACCTTCTATCGCTTGCTGATCGTTTTTTCTAACCGATCGCGGGAGTACATCCTTAATCTCAATACTCCCAGAGCCATGATAGTAATGATTTAATGCTACAGGTATTCTCTGACCAATGGACCAAACAATCACATCACCCGGTTGTTCTTTGGTGGCAATGGTTTCCACTAAACCACGCCAATTTTCTCGATCCAGCACGGTATAGTAACGCTTTAGCCCACCACCAACAGCAATGGCATAGATCAGGGCTATCACCAACGCACCAATACGCCATCGACGCCAAATGCCGAGCCCAGCGGCTGCTAAAAGAATAAATAGGTATGGAGCTGCTAACAGTAGGTAACGATTAACCCAAAGAGAGCGAGAGACTTGGGACACTGAAAAGAACAGAACTAAGGGTAAAAACGCCCAAGCCGCAATCCAAGCCAGCTTACCTGAGCGTGGTTTGTTGAATAGGACAACACCTAGCAAACAGGTCAACATGACAGAGTAGGCATTGTAAAACCAGTAGATGGCATTGGAATTGGCTCGACCAAAGGGCCAAGCGGTAAAGCGACCTGGCTGCATGATCACATGCAGTAAACCAGGACTAGTGCGTCCACCGAGATCACGAACTGATGTACCAGGTACTTTTACACCTCCCATAAATTTGGCGCTTTTAGTTACTAGGGGAAACACCCATGGCAACCATAAAATACCAATCAGTAACAGTCCGACCCCGAAACGGAACAAAACACGAGGTTGATTCCGATACTTCCAGCCAAACACAACTATGTCTGGGAGCAGCAGCGCTACGTTAATGGGTGTGGTGATAATTGCCAAGAATCGCAGACCAGCCCATCCTAATAGTAAAGGAGTCGTTGGACGTTCTAGGGCGTGGGTTAAGATCAGTGTGCCAGCAACACCAAAGAATGTACTCGGTGCGTACATCCGGACTTCTTGGGCATGATGGATAAACAGGGGTGAGAGGGCAACGATGAGGGCAGCAATTAAGCCAGTGGACTCTCCCATTAAGCGCCGACCAAGCCGATAGGTAACAAAAACAGTACCAATACTAAACACAACGCACAATCCCCGCAGCCAAGCATCACTACTGCTAACTATCATCCAGATCCGTAAAAGGATCTGATATAGGGGGCGTGTACTATTAAAGACTTGCTCTAGGTGCTTGGCACGATGAATACTAATGAGTTCATCAACCCATAGGCTTTCTGTACCAAGTTGATAGAGGTACAATCCAGTGGCTAATAGTAAGATTAAGGTAATGGGCATCCATGGTCGGAACCAATTTCCTCGCTCTAGGAGCGCTGCTGTTTTGTAGTTGTTGGCTTTCATGCTCTCTAATAATCAAAGCCCTAGAGCTGAGACCGATGTTGATTTGTTTTTGATATCAGTAGGATTTGGAGTATCAGTAGAATTGAGAGAATTGGGTATGACCAGAAATAGATGCATTAAATCATTTTGTCTATAAAAGTTCTCGTTAGTGAATTCTGCGTGTCTTTCCAGGTCAAAATGTTCTTTGAAAACAGTGCGAAACTTTTTTTGGTCAAAACCTGTGCCGCAAACTAGCCAGAGCCGCGAGGAAATAGGTGGCAAGTTATTTAGTGCTTCCTCTACGTCAGGCTTTTTGACTTGAGCAGAAGGACAAAGTTTCTTCAGAGAATAGATCGGGGCATCTCCATTATAGTAATGACCCAGCGCTGAGGTCATTTTTGGCGAACCTATGGATAACACGATGGTATCACCAGGTTTTTCATTCATGCTAATTGTTTGCGCTACATTTCGCCAATCTTGGCGATCCTGCACGGTGTAATAGCGTATTAGCCCACTGCTAACGGTAATGGTATAGATAATTGCTACTGCGATCGCTAAACTCCGTTTCCAACGCCACAATCCCATCAAGCCAGCGGCCAGAATAATCAAAATGTATGGGGATAAAAACAGTATGTAACGGTCTATCCATAATCGTTTAGACACTAAAAAAATCATGACTGACGGTATAAACGCCCAAGCAGCAATCCAACACAGGCGTGGTTTGTGGTTTTTGTGGATGATGGCAATACCGACCAAGGCAGCTAATAGTAGACTGTAGGCTTGATAAAACAAGCTGCTGACCTTCGATGTGGAAGGAAATGGAAAGGCAGTAAAATTCTTTAACTTACGTAAAACATCCACAAAACTCGGAAATGAGTGTCGAGTAGCCGATGCATCAATTTTGGCGATGGGATTAAGGGCCTTGCTTAGGAAGGGCAGGCTTCCAGACACTAGAGATAACAAAGATGGTAACCACAACAGGATCACCAGCAACAGCCATTTGCCGAAAGCTAATAATGTAGCCCGTTGCTTGCGAAACCGAAACCATACCAACCAGATGTCCGCGAAGAGCAGGGTGGCATTGAGTGGGGCAGTTAGGTTTACCAACAGTCGTAGGCTAGCCCACCAAGCCATTGAGGTGGTAGTAGGATTCTCAAGAGCATGCACTAGCGCTAGGGTACCACCTAGACCGAGACAAGTGCCTAGGGTGTACATACGAACCATTTGGGCAAAATTGATGAACAGCGGCGATAGAGCTAAGAGGAGGGCAGCAATCAAGCCTGTTGGCTTTCCCGCTACACGACGACCAAGCTGGTAAGTTAGAAATACACTGCCCAATCCAAACAAGACAGACAACCCCCGCAACCAAGCATCGCTGGTGCCAAACTGCATCCAGAGCCACAGGAGGATGAAATACACTGGGCGGATTAGACCCAGATGGCCTGGTAAGCCTTTGGCATCATTAACACTGTAGAGTTCATCCACCCACAGGCTCTCTGTGCCGAGTTGATAGAGGTCAAACCCAGCCGCCAATAGCAAAATTAAGGCGATGGGAATCGATTCCCAAAGCCAATCGGCTTGGATTGAGGTTTCTGTTGAATTAAGTTTTTCTGCTTTCATGGATCTGACCAACCTTATCTACAATCAGTATTAAGAACCACCGTGATCAGACGAGGGTTCATCATGGCTCAGGAAAGATGGTTGATCGCCATCAACAAAGAACGATTAACCTCTTACCAAAGTAAATTGGGACACACGGCCATATTACTTATCAGCCTTGTTTTAGTCATTTATGCAAAAGATCTATTATTGTCTCGATAACCTGATCACCTGATCAGCCCATCACCCTTGGCCTCTATCTTGCCAATGGTTTTCTGCCGTCAGTTTTCCCAAACCCATACCATGCCAGTCCTACCAATGGTGTAAGTACTACGATTTCCCACAGTATTCCCAAGAAATTAGGAATACTCAATATGGTGCGCACCATACCCAATTCTGGATTAAAATAATCAAATCGGGCAAAGATGGTAATAGGTGAAATAAAATACTCTAGGGAAAAAGGCCAGAGTGCCTGGACTCCGAAAGGTGCTGTTGGGTCAGCTACTAGCATATCCAAGAGAATGTGGCTGCCATAAACTAGAGCTGCCCAAATTCCCCACCGGAGCCGATTTAACCTCCAACGTCCCACTAGCCAAGCAACGAAGATGCCAATTACGGCGGCTACTATCAAGCTGTGGGTGGCCTGACGGTGAAAAGCTCCTGGATTTCCAACCAGCAGCAATCCAGGCAGAATGTCTATGTCTGGCAAATTCGTGAGCAATACTGAACCATACAACAGCCGAGTTTGCTGATGCCAAGCTACATAAGGGCGTGCCAGAACAAATCCACAAATACCGGCTAATGTGTGTCCTACTGGTGATGGCATTTTATTAATTTTAATTGGTAATTGGTAATTTTAATTGGTAATTGGTAATTTATATTTGGTAATTGGTAATTTATATTTGGTAATTGGTAATTTATATTTGGTAATTGGTAATTTATATTTGGTAATTGGTAATTTATATTTGGTAATTTATATTTGGTAATTTATATTTGCTCTGACTATTGTTTATTGATCACCATTACACCTGATTACCTGATCATCCGATTACCCGATCACGACCTTACCTGATCACGACCTTACCTGATCTGAGTTAATCACCTTTACTTGCGCAAAGCGTATACAATTCCCCCCAGCAGCCCCTGAATTACCACGATTCCGTAAGCCAGCCAAGCAAAGGCAATGGCTTCGGATCTGGCAAAATTGTAGCCGTAAGCCGCAAAAAAGAATACAAATGCATTCTCACGGAGACCAATCGCGTTGATCGATACAGGCAACACCATGATCAAGGAGACTAGGGGAATGATCACAAAGAAACTAAGAAGGGGAACCGGTAAATCCAGTGCCTTGGAAATTAGGTAATAATGAGCGATGACACTGATTTGCACCATCAGTGACAACCCCATCGATATAGCCAAGGCATGTTTGCGGTTCCCAAAGGCTAGGAAAGCTTTAATAATATTCAATACCTTGTTTTTTATGGGGTGCCAAAAGGGTAGTTTTATCTTGCTAATAACCCTTGAAATCTTCTGAGAGGGTATGAAAATCATCGAGACTACAAGCATAATTGCTGCTGTACCTAGCATTACCCACAGGTGAAGTAATGGTAACTGGGCGATCAATGTCTGAGAAAAAAACAGCGCCCCGAGGCCAAACAGCATCAAACCCAGTAAACCGAGGAAACGATCCAAAAACACAGTGGCTAGTGCGACTGACTTGCTGGTTCCCAAGCGCCAGGCATCATAAGCCCTAATAGCATCCCCACCAATAGTGGAGGGCAAAAAATTACTGAAGAATATGCTGACCATGTAGGACTTATACAAATAAGGGATCCTAGCTTTCACATTCTGAGCCAAAAGCAGTACCCGCCACCGATGAGCTCTGATGTAGTAACTGGCTAAGTAGACCACAAACGCTGCTATTAAAAGAGGAATGTTGGCAGAACTCACAGCTAGGAAAATTTCGGGCAGATTTGTCTTGCGCAACGCCCAAGACAGTAGCACTATGGAAACGCCGCATTTAATTATCGTAAGAATCAATTTTTTCCTAGCAGCTAACCTTTTTTCCATTGTTTTTTAGTTTATGGACTGTAGTAATTCCAAGTCATCTTACTGCGGCGGTACTGGTTTTGAGTCCATAGCCGTGGGCGATCAAGATTGGGATTAGCTTCGGGGTTGCTGTAAATGTGCAGCTGATTCCCATTGAGAACCATCACCTCTTCCCGCCAATCCCCAGACACATCAGCAACGTAAAGTCTCGCCGCCTGTTCTTTGAACCGATGGAGAAATTCTCCACTCAGGGCATCGAAAATGCCTACGTCTCCTGGTTTATGGCGCTCTTTGACAGCCACTAATTGCCTCGACTCTCCTGTCCAATCAATCGGGAAGATCACCTCTACACCTTTTTCTGTCCATCCCTTGGGAGCAACATCATCCATTTGATAGTCAGCAATCAGTTGACCTTGGGCATCAAATACAAAGGGTTTCTGGTGCTTGTTGTAACGGCTGCGGCACCACACTTCTAATCCCGGTCGTTGGGGGTCAAAATCACCAATGGCAGCATTTTGTGGTTCTTGATGCTTGTAGTGGGTTTTCCAAATTACGCGATCGCGGTTATAAAGGAAAACCCGATTGCCACCCCCCTCTTCCAGAGCTACCACCTCTAATCCTGGGATGTCTGGACGCACATCAGCCACAAACAGGGAGTCAATATGACCTTTTATGGGAATTCGCACCAGTAGCTCTCCTAATGGTGATATAATCGTCCCGCCCAAAACCTCATCTTTGCCATCTCCGTCGAGATCTGCCACCCGTGCCCCATTGTGGGCATTGGCAAGGAAATCATCTCGGGTCCACAAAGGTTTAAGGTTTTCACCTTTGAGTAGGTTGTCTAGGGAATAGGCTGCTAGATAACGACCCATACGGTATCCTTCAGCATTAGTGGTCTGAAGTAGTAAATCGCGATCGCCTTTGCCCCGGAAATTGGCTACTACTAGGTGCTCCCAACCCTCTGTACCTTCTAGAGATGGGAGTTTTATAGTTTTCTGAGTCTCTCCATTAACCCCCTCAACAATATGAAGGGTATTGTCCTTGGTTAAAAACAGAACTTCTGTCTTTTGATCTCCATCTACATCAGCTGCTTGGACACCTGGTCCATGAGTTCCAGGTAGTCCGTTTTGCTCCGACTTCCCTACCACTTGAATGTTGATCTGCTTTGCCCAGAGCTTTTTTCCAGAATGATCGTGAACTGCAATATAATCTGACTTAGTGATGATAAAATCTTGTTGGCCGTCATCGTTAATATCTGTTGTAATCAGCCCACCAATACGCCTGTCTGGAGCTGGTCCACCTACAGGAATGACTAGGGGTTCAATTTGAGAATAAGCTAAACTATTAGCCTGAGTCCTTGATTTTTCCGTGCTGGACTGACTCACACATCCCAAGTTGATAAAACTGAACAATAAAAATGCTGAAAATAGACCAAAATCCCATCTGTTTTTGCGGGATTGGTATCCTAAACTAGGGTTTTTTATATTCTGTTGATCCATTTTGATAACTCTCCGCAAGCTCTACCTTGCGCCAGCTTCGTACCTGTGCTGGCACACCCATCGCGATCGCGTATGCTGGAATGTCTTTGGTTACTACTGCACCCGCACCGACTATTGCACCTGTACCAATAGTTACCCCATCCAAAACAATCACATGTGCTCCTAGCCAGACATCATCACCGATGTGTACACCACCCTTAGTTGCTAGTGGTTGTTGGACAATTGGGATGTCAGTACGATCAAATTGGTGACTAACACCACCTAAATAGCAACGACCAGCGAAAATGCAGTGCTGACCAATATGGACTTCGGTAGTCGAGTCAATGCGGCACTCTGCACCAATATTGGCATGGGCACTGATAAAAATAGAGCCAGCACGGGTCTTGAGTTGAGCCGAGCGACCAATTTGCACCCCATCACTAATCTCAATCCGCTCATCTTCAAAACCCCTTACGGACAGTACTGCATAGTCATCGAGTACCACATTGCTACCCAGGTGAATACGACCCGGTGCACGCAAGGTGAGGTGATGACCGAAGAGTGCATTTTTACCCACACTACCGAATAACTGCGGGTATAAGATGCGCCGCAGCCCTAGCCCAAGAGCACCAGGGAGTTGACCTACCAGCAGCGTCAGCAGTTCATATTGTAGAAGTCGCCTCCAACTACGATCACCTAAGACTAAATCCTGATACTTTTTTATAAACGAGCTTTTACTATCAGCTGAGACAGCGCTGAAGCGAAACTGTTCATGTTTACTAGTCATCACCATTTTCTCCGTATTTGTTCGTCACTTCCATCGGTACTCCCTCACGGATGGGGCTACCATCACTGACGAACGGATAAAGTAGACTACCAATTCCAGCATGGAACAGGGTCTTTGCTCTCAACAGCAATGCCGTTGAAAATGCTAGTGCAGGGGTAGCACCTACCAACCCAAGAGTGAAGCTGTAGGCAAACTCCATCAGACCAATACCTCCAATCGAGATTGGTAAGTTCATGATAAAGAGGATAACTGGCACTGCTACGAGCATGCTGACAAAATCGATCTTGGAGCCGAAGGCAAGTGCACTAACCCAGACATTCATGACCGCTAAGAAGTAGAAGATTAGAGAATTAATTAGAGCCCCCCAGATTGCCCCTGGGTCACTCTGATAGGCCAGCACTGCTTGCCGAAATTTCTCAATCTTGACGAAGAGTTTCTGCAGCAAGGGTACACGCCTTGCCAATAGCTTCTGGGTCAATCGGAATGGTCGTTGGTCAATAATCAACCAGCAGATCAATGCAATGCCTATTGACCCGATGGCAAGGCCAATAGTCAACCAGGGCAGGTTGAACAGGTGCAGGTTGACCACTACTGCCACCATTGCTAACAAGACCAGGGTGGCCAAACCAGTGAAACGTTCCACAAAGACTGAGGCTACAGCATCGGCGTAGCGTCCAGTGTAGCGCCCTAGTTGATGCATCCGGACCACATCGCCCCCAATGCTGCTTGGCAGCACCAGATTGAAGAATTGACCAACCATATAGTAAGCAAACAGCCGCCAAAGATTAACTGGCAAGCCACGAGAGCGCGAAAGCATGTACCACTTGAAGGCGCTAGATAGATTAAGCAACAGCCCAAACCCAATCGATGCCAACAAAAATGGTGGTTTGACGTGAACGAAGGTGTCTAACAAATCCCGCCGTCCGTCAGCGCTGAACAACCCTGCCTTGTGAACAACATATACTAATAGTGCAGTTGTGCCAGCAATGCGGACAAAACGTAGTGTCGAGTTTTTCGGCATTCCAAGAGCTTGTTAAAGATTTTTCATTGGTAATTTGTCATTTGTAATTAGTAATTAATAATTGGTAATTAGTAATTGGTAATTGGTTTACTATCTACTATTACCAGATTGAGGTTTTGGAGTTTTGCTCATGTATACTGATCATTAGATTTACCTTACTTACTTGATGTCAATTATTTATTGGGTATCCAAGGCAGGGTCTTGTTTTTGCCTTTTTTTTGCTTGTTTGCGTAAGCGCCGTGCAGCCTTGAAGGCTTTGTAGCGCATTTTCACTGCTGTAAACACTTCCCCAAACCGTGAGAAAAAGATGGCCAGCATCAACTGGCGCATCCATTTGCGCTTAGAGAAAATAAAGGTAGCCTGACGCAAACCCTCGTGACGGTGGTCTTCTTTAGTTGGTGGGGAAATCGGTAAATGGTACTGGGGTGCAGATATTCCCTGGGCTTCACGCCACTGGATACGCACGAAGGGAGAGACACGTTTGTCACGGTAGAGGTGATCAAAACTGGCTTCCACTTCCTGCTTACCTAAAGGCATAGCGGTAATATAGCCCGATTCACGCATCTGTTGTAAAATCTTTTGACCACGTTCCGTGCGGCACATGACCATGCTTGTACCTTCCGGGTGTAGGTACTCGCCATCCTCACCGCGCACCCAGAAGTCGGAAACTGAAATATCCGCAAACTCAGCACTATAGTCAGGACACATCAGGCAACGCTGGGGTGTATAGAGATGGTAGAGGTAATTATAGGCACCATCCTTGTAATCAAACCTGTGCAGGTCGAGGCGCTGACCGTCGAGGGTTTCGATCTGAAACTTGCCAGGGAAGTTACCACCACGATAGAAGAAGCGCTTGATCTTCTCTTGGGGAAGACGACGGTGGGATAGCAACTCAGTAGTACCTTCTTTTTCTAGGGTGCCGTGGCAAGCTAAGCCAATGGTGAAGATTTCCCGACGTACCAAAGGCTTATAGACCTTCTCCAATTTCCGTAAACCCTCAATCTGACAGCCTACACCGACAAAGGCAAACTTGCCTTCCAGTTTTTTGACGTCACGTATGACTTTGGCATGGGGTACAACACAATACTTGGAGCCAGCCGTGGCGCGAATTTCTGCCTCGGTGCGGCAAATCACAGGTGTGGGTGTGATGGGATCATCGGGCTCATAACCCACAGTCAGGGCAGCATCAATTATCCCTTCTTTGACCATACCAATCAGCAGTTGGGAAACGAGTCCACCACCACTACCTTCTGCCTGCACCTGGGGATTGTTAGCAAAAGTCAAAAAGGCGCTCTCGTAAATGCCACCAAGCCCCTCTGGTGCCTGCTCAACGCCGAACATTTTCTTATACTGAGCAGTGTAGTCAAAGTCTATACCGGGACAAACTTTTACACAGAGTCCACAGTCAACACAGGTTTTAGTATCAATAACTGGGTATCGGTGTTCGTCAAAGGAAATGCAGTCTACAGGGCAGATGGGATCGCAAGCACCGCAACGGGTACACAGATCCTTGGGAACCACATACAATGGCTCAGTCTGCTGCTGTTTGTGAAGTGGCAAATAGCCATCTTCAGACATGCTTAATTCTGTTGCCTTCGATTTTTTCAATTTTTCCTCTCTGTTGCTCAAGCTGTAACTTGCACCTCAGATTGCTGCCTCTGGGCCAACAATTGGCTCACCAGTTCAACGCTACTGCGGGCTTTAGCTTGCTCCCGCTGCACCAGTGGTGTCATTGCCGCTCGCGTTTCATGGCGCTGTTCCCAAGCAGACTTAATTAAATTTGTCAAGGTGTTGGTGGTTAGTTCATCAAAGTTGATCAACCAGTTGTCCTGACCAATGGTTTTCATGAAGCCTGCTGTTTTAGGGTAGGAGTTAATGGCCACTACAGGGGTGAGAACTCCTGAAGCCAAAATTACGGAATGAGTCCGCATCCCCACATGGACTTCTACCCGCTGTAGCAAGCCAGCAATTTCCTGGTAGGTATAAGTAGCATTACTGATTACCCGGATGCGATCGCGCCGCTTGACATACTTCAAACTCTCGTTGGTAATCTTGGTATCCATGACTTGGGTGATGGTATACATAATCTCAATGTCTAATTCCTCAATCAGTCGGTCGAGAGTAGACCCGATTGCCTGCAAAAAGCGTTCGCGCCCAAAAGTCTTGTTATCCTTGCGCCAGTTATCGATGTAGGCATTGATATTGAAACCAATAGTGCCTTTCGGATTTTTGAAAAGCCCCTCTTTGCCTATGATCTCCTCCATGCGTTCTGTTGGTGGCGGGGTAGTGTTGATGGCGCAATCCGCATTGATGTAAACGTCCTGGTAATTCAGTTTCTGTTGGTCAAGCAGTTGCTTTGATTGCTCATCTCGCAGGATCAGCATTGGGCTAGCATCAAGAACTCTTTGCAAAGCATACTTGCCCAGTGATGTAGTAATTGGTCCTAGACTGGCGTTGTAAAGTGCGATCGCAATACCGCGTGCCTTACAAGCTGGGGCGATTAAGGAAATTGTGGAGAGATAGTTAAACAGTGGGTTGAGTAACTTGCGATCAAACAGAATGTTATCGGTTACTAGCACCAGATCAGCTTGCAACATTGCTCGGAAAGTTGGCAAACCAAAAATCTTAATAGCACCATTCCAAGGCATTAATCCAAGTGCCTTGAGATTGTGGTGGCCAAAATGGCGTTTGACGAAGCGTGGGTTGAGAGTTGGTACTATAAACAACGCATCGGGATGTGCTGCGGCAATATCATCGAGCAGATTGCCTAAAATAGCAGCATCTCCTGCATTGCGACCTGAAAAGTTACCGAGAACTGTAATTTTTTTCATTTTTTCCTCAATCACTACCAAATTATTACGTTTTCACGGGATGAACGATACAAATAGTTGTGCCAAGAAGTTAGGAATCAGAATACTAATCAGGATTTACTCATTCAACTTACTCATTCAGTATAACCAGCCAGTTTTCACTGATTGAATACCCATTAACCCAAATCAAAGAGATATCCATCCTTGGTCAAGATACCATTGGGCTAATTCCTTTAACCCTTCTTCATCGGAATGGACAGGCACAAACCCCAGTAAATTTATCATTTTGGCTGTGTTAAAGGAGCGGTCTTTCGTATAAAATGCTAGCCGTCTTCTATAAATAGGTGGTTCTATACCCAGGGGACGACAGATGAATTCCAAAAAATCCCCTAAGGCAAACAGTGGCGCAGCTGGCAAGCTAATGAATTTAAAGGAAATTCCATAGTATTCACTAATAATATAGACCATTTCTTTAAAGGTTATCGCCTCCTTACTTCCACAAATAAAAACTTCTCCCACTGCTTTAGGATGGGTGGCTGATAGTATAAAAAAATTGGTCAAATCATCAACATGAATTAAGTGCAGTAAGTTACTGCCATTGCCAATTATTGGTATCCACTTACGGCCAACCATTTTGAAAATTTTCAAAAACCGTTTCTCCCCAGGACCGTAGATTCCTGAGGGTCGTACCACAGTGACTGGTAAGCCTTCCTTTTTAGCAAAATCTCTGATCCACAGTTCTCCTTCTAGTTTGGTTTCCTGATATATATCTCCAGGATTCATTGGACAATTTTCATCACCAGGAGGATTTTCGACATGACCATGAACACCAATTGTTGAAACGTGAACAAAACGCTTAAACTCTGGTTCTTCTAAAGCGTATT
Organism: Moorena sp. SIO4A1; assembly: GCF_010672065.1. Lineage (NCBI taxonomy): Bacteria > Bacillati > Cyanobacteriota > Cyanophyceae > Coleofasciculales > Coleofasciculaceae > Moorena > Moorena sp. SIO4A1. Next base: position 27,743 of record NZ_JAAHHX010000003.1, read on the forward strand.
TTGCTAGCAATTGTGTGCTTAAAACGTGGACATTATAGTAGACATTGTCAGCAGATTTTGCTTCTCGAAAAGGAGTTACAATATGAAATATATAGTTAACTCCTTTTATGGCTTTCTTGATTAACTCTTCATCAAAAACATCCCCTCTAATCCATTCAACTTTAAGGTCATTGAAAGGCTCAAGTTTAGAACTAGGACGTGCAATAGCGACGATATCTAAACCTTGTGCCACTAATTTACGTACAAGAACTGAACCTGTAAACCCTGTAGCTCCAGTCACTAAGACGCGACTGCCAGTTGGGAGTTTGAATTGAGGATCTTCCATATTCTACTTTCTGAGCTAACCTAAAAAATATTGGAATTTCACCAAGCAAGTTTATACAATTAATTTTAATCGGCATCTGGCTTAAGTCTTGGTAAGCTTTAAAATTACTGGTGAACCAAACAAATTAGTCAAGCCTGATAGTCGAGCTAACTTCTCCATAAATGAAGAGAAGCTAGGAGATTTCAAAGCACGATGCAGTACCATAGGCACAAAGAATTGAGGATAGCGCTCAGCTTTGCTCAGACCAATAGATTTAAAAAATTCTAGAAGCTCATGTTCCTGATAACAGACAAACTCTCGTGTATTTCCTTCCAACCCTTTCTTGAACTTAAATAGATAGGGGGCAATAGCATTTACGCTCCTCACTGTAGGATAGTCTAGGATGACAGCTTGCTTTGCTACTCGATTTAGTTCTGTTAAAAAAGACTGCCATTGAGTGACATGAGCGAGGAATCGATAGCTGATCACAACATCAAAAGCTCCATCTGGGTAAGGTAGATCCAAAACATTGCCCACCTTGAAGGAACAAAGATTAGCATCAATAAAATTCTGAATCCTCCCCTTACAGACATCCGCACTACCAAGCACAGTTAGTTGATAACCATTTTGAATCAGAGCCCCTGTGAGTTGACCATGTCCTCCTCCCACATCAAGGATGGTGGCTTTAGGATAAGGAGTCAGCATTTTCAACGTAGCGTCTTCCTGGACTTTCAGTAGCCAAGCCCCAATTTCCCCGGCAAAACGGGAGGCATAATCCTCAGAAGATGTTTCGATATCGGCTGTTTCGGGAAAATCACCTGTAGAAACCACTGTTAAATTCCTTTAGTCATTTGTTTATTTTTAATTGCTATTTTTTTTAGACCGAATTGCTAATTGGTTACGAATAAATCGCCAGGGGTTTTCTAGAGAACCATACCCCTGAATAGGTGTCAGGGGATTGAGGAGCATTTCCTTGATATCTTTTCCTGGTTCTTGATTACTCAAGGAACCCTGGATAGTAAATCCAAAACTTCCAGGACGACAATATTCAGAAGCCAAAGGAAGTGGATCGCTTCCTGGTAATATCCGCCATCCTTTTTTCTCTGCTTGTTTGAACAAAACTGGTCGTGACCAGAATACAGGACGTCCACCATTGTCTCCTAGAAAAAGCTTGGTAAAATTATTGTCTTCCAAGAGCTTATGTAATAGTTTTCCCCGATTTCCGATCCATTTACCAACTCCCCAGGGTAGTATAGGGATTCCCCCAGCGGAAAGGATTGCTCTAATCGTTACGTCTAAGGGTAAACCATCTTCAAGGTTTTGGTCAGTGATCAAGGCTAATACTTCCAGGTTTTCCGCTGTCACAATTTGGCGACCAGCAATTAAGAACATTCCTTGCCCTAAGGCGTTACAGGTATATAAGGATAAATCTTCCTGGGTACGGTGGAACATCCAAGTTTTTCCCTGGCTTACCCTAGACTGATTATTGTTTTGAGCTAAATCAGCTAACTTCTTATACCATTTTTGATGCTCTATTTCTGTCAATAACAATACAGCCTGAAAATTTTCTCCATCACCTGCTTGACCAGAAAATTGCTGGAAATTTTCCCAAGCTGAGGTCAGCAGTTGATCGATATCAAAACAGTCATGAAGGTGAACGTGACCATCAATTAGGATTAATTGATGGTTTTGAGCGGTAGCTACCATGGATTTCTGTTAGAATTTCCCTGATTTCCATAAACTGGTGCTGCTTCCAGCAGATTCAGCTAAAATCTTGGACCAAAACCTCAACGGATCTTCTGGGCTAAACTTACCGGACCGTTAAGGGTTTCAATTCCAATACTTTTCTCCTGACTTAATACACCTCCAACATTAAAAATGTGATTAACCTTGTCTAACTCTAGCTCTATTTGTGACCGACTCCATCCTAATTCCGCCCCCATCACCTCAGCACAGATTCTGAGGGCCTCGTTTCCGGGATGACCAGCACTACCCAGTTCCGTTCGCCGGAACACCACATCACCTAATGTTTGAGCCATTTCCTCAACAACCCCATACAAGACTTCAGCTTTGAGTACAGCTAAATCATCAGTAGGTGTACAGGAGTGATCTGATCCTCGCTCCAAATATAGCAGTACATCTTGATAGGCACTACCGTAGTTATACACGAGGCGGCCCATTACCTCCTGCCCCAGTCCATAGGGTTGCTTAAAGATTGCTGTCTGCAAAAACACTTCAAATTGTTCGATGTGCCCACCGTAAATTGGTGTAACTGATGACAGGGACTTGGGAGGCTTTTGCCCCCATGACCGAAATACCTGGTTAACGACTTTCTCAGCCACATCTCTGGCAGTGGTATATTTCACCCCAACCACCGAGATCAATCCTGGCAATTCTTCTTTGGCATGATCGAAGATTTGATAGTTTTTAGCCAGTTGTGGCTCTCCGGTCTCAGTAATGCCAGTTCTAGGAAGCAAGCCACCATGGACGAAGGCGACATCGGCTTGGTTGAGTTTAACCGATGGCCATGCTTGGTTGATGTCATCGAGTAGGTTTTGAATATCCTGTTCAGTAATCTTGAAGTTATCCGGGTCTTGATCCCAAACAGCATAGGATGTACCGACCAGGGATTTACCACGCCAGGGCGCAATAAATAGTAAGCGAGACCCCTTGTTAACTATGGCATCGGAGTCACGATAGGAGTATGGCGTGGAAATACCCACAGCATAGCTTTGGCAGAGGGGACGGCGAATCACCAGGTTCATGGCTTTGGCAAGGGGAACTCTGGGTTGCTGCTGGGGTTGCTGCTGGGGTTGCTGCTGGGGTTGGTTTAGTAAACTTAACACCCGATTTGTCCATGGTCCGCTGGTGTTGACCACAGTCTTGGCGCGGATGTCGAATTGATTCCCAGTTAACACATCTTGCCCCTGAATACCCGTAACCCGATTTCCAGCTTGGAGAAATCCAGTAACTTCTACGTAGTTAGCCACCACTGTCCCAGCTTGCTCAGCTGAGCGTAGAAAAGAGAGGGTCAACCGTTCAGAGTTGTAGACCTGAGCATCATAAAAGACTGCTGCTCCAGTTAGCCCTTCCTGGGGAATTCCTGGAAGCAGCTGCTGACACTCTTGCTTAGAGATTACCCGACCATTGGATATGTGTTTTTGGGGATCGAGTTGGCGATTGCGATCGCAACTGATCAGGTCATTGATAGCAAGTGCCACAGATAGCACTTCTTTTCCCTTCATGCCATGGCCGTAGGTGGGAATCAATACTGGTAATGGATGAACTAAGTGAGGCGCAATCCGCATTAAACTGGTGCGTTCATGAATGGATTCACGCATCCTTTTAAGGTCAGCATGCTGGAGATACCGTAATCCTCCGTGGATAGTCTTCAAACTATTAGCAGAGGTAGCGCCACCGAAATCAGCTTTTTCTACCAAGGCTACTGACAATCCCCTGAGGGTTGCTTCCCAAGCTACGCAAGCTCCATAGATGCCACCACCGATCACTAATAGGTCGTAAGAGTTTCTGGCTAACTCTACTAGGTTCCTTTTCATTACTTGTCTTACACTAGGTGCTTACGCTATATGCTCTACTAACTCGTGATGTAGCCAATCATAAAGACTGTTTAATTTTTGCCGAAAAGCCGCATAAGTATGCCTTTTTTCAATCAATTTCTTGCCAGCACTGCCCAGCCTCAGTCGTAGCTTTTCATCAGCGATCAGAGCCACCATTCCCTCCGCGAAAGCTTTGGCATCTGGGCTCCTCAGCAGAGCAACGTGATTGTCTAGCAACTGGGTATGGGTTGGCAAATCTGTGGCTAACAAGACTTTACCACTATCGAGATAGGAGTAGAGTTTCATCGGGGTATTTTTACCCTTAGTTCTCGGAGAGACTAAAATATCAGCTTGCTCCAGATAGATAGCCAGATCATCAACTGGTTTCGGTCCTAAAAAATGGACATGTTGTTGCATGCCAAGACAGTGAGACTTATTCGTGTATTTCCGAATGTCGTCCGCTTCTCCACCGATAATGACTAACTCAGCCTGATCAGTCTGCTCAAGGGTCAACGCAAAGCTGTCTAGAAGTAGGTCAATCCCCTGATAAGTCTCCAGATTGCCTACATACATCAGGAGTAGATTATCGATTGCTAGCTCACGTCTCAAATTACTATACATAGTACTATACATAGTTACACCAATGTTGAATCTTGAATTTGAATCTTGAATTTGAATCTTGAACTTGAAACTGTTGAATTTTTCAGCAACAATTTACAATAACCTGCACATTTTTACGATAATTATCTTTCTTTACAAAATAAAACTTAGTCTTAGGGCATCCTAACAATAGGTTTTGTTTATCATTAACAATTATTAGTTAATTTATTATCCTCCAATTCTAAAGTCTAGAGGGTTTCAATATTTAGTCTAACTTTAACTACTTTTTAGGAATTTGTTAAAAATTAGAGTTAAGCAAGGATATATCTGGAATAACTACAGTTTTTCTGGGCTTGTACTTTTGAATATCTGCTGCCAAAGCATCGCAAACTGAAACCACGACTTTGGCATTCTTCACAGCCAGTCCTTCAAAAAAGTTGAATACTGACGAAAAAATATGTAGCAAAGGATACTTTTCAATCATTTGTTGGGCTATAGATGAATCCATGTCATAGATATAGGGAATCTTACACAGGATTTTGAGCCCTAAACCAATAAAGACGGATTCTTCTCCAGCATGAACCAAATCGTAGCGTTTCTTAGTCACTAGGCGAATTACAGCAAGCAACATGAAAACATCACAGACGATTTTCTTCCAGGAGAAGCCTGGTCGTATATTCCGAACCCAAGGAAGCTTAGGGGTTCGGTATATCTTGATATTTTCATAATTGATGTCACGCCCTTCAGGATAAGTCACGACATCAACTTTGTCTCCCCGTTCAGAAAGCACTTTCAAGACCAGGTTGACTGCGATGGGTGTGCCACGATTCTGATAAAACGGATGAGGAGCGAGCAATAGAATGTTCATCCTACTGACATTTCGTTGATCATAGGAGACTGGTTTATTATCCCAGACAGTCCATTTATCCCTGCTGCTTTTGACCTCAAGCCGATCTCTAAGCCGATTAGTTTTGCTCTTTAAATACACGTTGATCTCCCCCTATGTTATTCAAAGCACCCTGAGCAAGAGCGCCCGCTTTCCAAGCCAGCTTGATTAAAGCTTCACTATTGCTCAGTAATTTTACGGTAGAGCTTAAAATAATTTAACAATAACCAGTGGTTAATTTCAGCTATGACTAACAGCCTTCACTGAGCAAGAATGTATGACTCAATGGTAAACACCGATATAAATGGATTAAATAATTGTTTAACTAGAAACTAAAACTGCTCCTAATTTATTCCCTGAGGATGAACCTTACTGCACAACTAAGTGTTATGCAGAACTGGTTTTAAGGGATTTTTTCTCCAAAAAAATTCTCTTTTAATTAAACCCTAAACAAATTATACAAATCAACGAGTAATCTGGAGCTTAATGAAATCTTGATGAGAAACTTCATATAATCTTTAAAAATTGCCAATCTTCAAGAAATCCCTTTGGTTGGTGGCTAAGCTAATATGCATTTAAATTTGAGTACGAGCCACTTGTGCAAAAGCTGGTCTAGCATCTGAGCATCTCCCGATCTCCCCATCCTCATAAGGGTAGGTTTTTTACAAAGACCTTAGGTGTGGGGTGACCGGGTGTGGGGTGACCGGGTGTGGGGGATAAGAAAATATACCTAATTTGTTGTTAAAAATCATCATTGTCTTGATGGAACTGCCGTGGTTTCCCCCACTCGCGCTCTGGTACTTGACAATATTTCCCCCACTCGTGCTCTGGATAAAGACAATAAAAGTACGTACTCGCCCAAATGTAAAAAACCTACCCCTGTGAGATCTCCCCATCTCCCCATCTCCCTATCTCCCCAAAGCACCCCCATTCACAATTTAAATTGTGAATGGGGGCTGATGATACTTTGGTTAGCCACTAACCAACTGGATTTCTAAGTGATATCACTAAGGTTGCTCAACATTAGAGGACACCACTTCTCTGACCCGATAAATCGGTCTTCCCTGAGATTCGTGGTAAGTACGCATCAGTAGTTCCCCCAGTAGACCAAGACTAAACAGTTGTACACCAGTCGAGATCAAAAGTACTGCCAAGATCAGTAAAGGCCGATCCCCGATTTCTTGATTCAGTCCTAGCTTGAGAATGGTCAGATAAGCCCCAATGATTATGCCCGTGCCTAGGGAACTCAGACCTAGTAATCCAAATACATGCATGGGTCGGGTGAGGAATTTCTTCATGAAGAAGATGGTCAACAAATCCATTAGCACCCGGAACGTTCGCCCCAGACCATACTTGCTACTACCATAGCGACGAGCATGGTGACGCACGGGTAACTCGGTAATTCTTGCCCCCTCAATAAATGCTAAGGCTGGTAAAAACCGATGTAACTCACCGTAGAGGTTCATGTCCGCTACCAATTCCGAGCGATAAGCTTTCAGAGAACAGCCATAGTCATGGAGTTTAACCCCAGTGGTGCGTGCAATCAGCCAGTTGGCAATTTTGGATGGCAGTAAGCGAGTTACAGCCGCATCCTGCCGATGTTTGCGCCAGCCACTAACCAAGTCATAGCCTTCCTCAAGTTTGACAAGCAGCATGGGAATGTCAGCTGGATCATTTTGTAGGTCACCATCTAAGGTAACAATGGCACGACCCCGAGCATAATTAAACCCAGCTGCCATGGCAGCTGTTTGACCATAGTTACGACGCAAAATTACCCCTCGCACATTAGGGCGGGAGAGGACTTGCTCCTTGAGCAGTTGGGTGGAACCATCTGTAGAGCCATCATCGACACAAATCAGCTCATAGCTGAGCTGAGTATCGGTTAAGCTGGATGCGATCGCATCAATCAGGTGGGGCAAACTCTCCACCTCATTGTAGATTGGTACCACCACTGATAGGTCTGGTGTGATGTTATTGCCAGACCAGTTCTGGGCATTTAATTGCCCTTGTTTAATTAAGGAAATTTCCATAGGATGCCCCAGGTTGAGTAATATCCAATCCGGTTTAAACTGTAAGCATATATTATTGATGGTCTACTCTAACTTTTGGGGATATGTCAAGGGATTAGGCACATTTATAGACCAAATTCATCAATCTTTTAAAGTTGAAGGTTTGTTGAAGGTTTGTTGTTCGCGTAGCGTGGCCTATTGGCCAAGGTGGCTGGTTTAAGGGTCAAGGGTAAGCTATCAGCTATAGCAGAAGTCAGAAGTCAGAAGTCAGAAGTCAGAAGTCAGAAGTCAGAAGTCAGAAGTCAAACTCTTGCGCTTACTTAGGTTTGAGACTTTTGTCATGTCCGCGCCTGCCCTGGCGACTGCTATATCAGCTAATGGGCTACCTCCCAGCGTCGTTCGCACAGCGTGGCCATTCGCGTAGCGTGGCCTAAAGGCCAAGGCCAAAGCCTGAGCCACGCACGCTACTTGAGGTGCTTTTGTATAAAATAAGCTGACCACTGACCGCTGACTGCTTTCAGCTTACTAAGTTGTAGATTCAACTGACTGTAAAATCCCATCTTCTAACTGATAAATTGCTGTCATAATCCCAGTTTCTGGATTGTTCAACAGAGATTTTTTGACCTGTTGTAAGTATCCTAATATATTGCTGCGTAAAATAGGTTTCTCTACTTTCAGGGTGTGACGGTAATCCCAAACATCCCAAATCAATAAACCGATACCAGCCAGGGGATCAATGATACTTGCTCCTAATTCAGTTGCCACTAAACCACCAGTTTTTGCGGCCATTTTGCTAGCGGCTTTGCCAGCTAGTTTGCTGCTAACTTTACTCGCTACTTTTCCTCCCATGGAAACCAGGATAGGTTTAGCTACCAAGTAACCACTACCGCCAATTAACAATTTCAAGGAAATATTGGATAGGTTTCCTTCCGTATCATTAATTGTGGTCGAAATTTCGTTAATATATCTATCCCACTGACCTTGAGTAATTTGATATTGGCTTTGGATGTCACTAAGATTGTTGCCCAACTCAGCCATATATAATTCAATCGTATCATTCGTGATTAGTTCCATCCTCATTTGAGCATTCTGAGGAACTAGTACTCGTTTAGAAAATTCTTTTTGGAATGTCTCGGTAAGTTTGGCGTCAATGGCTTGCTTGCCAGAGGGAAGGTTGGGATTGATTTGATGCATGATAGCCGACGCTCCCCACATAAACGGAACTGAAAGTTCCATCTTTTTTTGATTGAAATAATCAAAATACCAATCCAAAAAACTATCTACACGGGGGATTAACTCTGCTTCCCAAACATCTAACTCCTGGGCGGCAAAGGCTTCAGCACTGGCGTGAGATTGTTTGACGGCATCAGCAACTGCTTGATTAACTTTACTAAAGTCGGGATGAGGTTCAATAACAACTGTTGATTCAGCAGAGGGGGTAATTTGAGCCGGATTGCTCGAATGGGGGATGATAAGTTTGCTGACTAAGGGAATGAATACAATAATAATTACTAAAGTCCAAATCAGTGGAGCGACTGACTTAATCAGTTGGGTAAAGGCTTGGATGCGCTCTGTCTTTTGAGTATAAGTTACTTCCTCTTCCTGACTCATAGTGATTTCTCCACTGATTTAGGACTAGTATATTTTATACTATTGTAATCAATTTTTTGGTAAGCATTCAGCTATCAGCTATCAGCTATCAGCTATCAGCTATAGCCAAGGGAACAGGGAACAGGGAACAGGGAACAGGGAGCAGGGAGTAGGGAGTAGGGAACAGGGAACAAAAATTCGCACAATTCCTACACGGATTGCTATATCAGCTATCAGCTAATGCCCATGCTACTTGAGGTGCTATCAGCTATCAGCTAATGCGCTACTTGAGGTGCTACTTGAGGTGCTATCAGCTTGTGAATAAAAGAGGTAAGCTTTGGCCTTTGGCCACGCTACGTTAGGTCCGATGCGTCGAAGCCTGTGCCACAAACTAGAAGCCTGTGCCACAAACTAGAAGCCTGTGCCACAAAGCTGACGGCTGAATGCTGACGGCTGAATGCTGACAAGCTCACTGGCGATCGCTTAGATAATAGCGATTACCCAGGTACAAAGCTGCTGCTATAGCTAATCCTGGCAAGGTAATAACCGCTGCCCAAGGAGAGCGTAACCAATTCACTTGCTCAGCTCTTATGTAGTTAATGGACTTCTTGTACATACAAGATTCAGCTGGACTAACTGAACCCAACAAAACAGCACTGGCAATTCCAGTGGTTGATAGGAAAGCAATCAAGGTTAATTTGGGTTTGAGCATTGTTGAGATTCCCCGCTAGTGTTACTTGGGTAATTGTCCTTAGTCTAGCTTTGTTTATGCGATCGCAGGTTGTTCGCCCTTGGCGTTCGGTGTCGGGTAGGTTAGCTGGTTGTTCGCGAAGCGTGGCCTATTGGCCAAGGTTGCAGGTGATGTTTCCTATTCCCTGTTCCCTGCTCCCTGTTCCCTAAAAACCTCACCTAATTGAAAACCGCTATATTAAAAACCAAAGAGATATATCACGATCGATAATCATGGATACCATTACCCTAGACTTAAAGGGAATCGTTGAACTAACTGATGAGCAATTTTGGCAATTTTGTCAAGATAACCGTGACTATCGCTTTGAACGTACTGTATTGGGATAAATTGTGATCATGTCTCCAACTGGTGGAGAAACCAGCAATCGCAAGGCTGATCTGATTTATCAATTACAAGCATGGAATAGAAAGCATAATTTAGGGGTTGTTTTTGACTCTTCTGGTGGATTTAAACTACCTAATAATGCCGACCGCTCTCCTGATGCGTCATGGATAACTAAAGAAAGATGGGACACTTTGACTCTACAGCAAAAACAAAAGTTTGTGCCTTTGTGTCCTGATTTTGTGGTTGAGTTGCGCTCTCCTACTGATTCTCTCAAGAGATGTCTTGATGCAGTCGCTCATGGGGGAAACCACGGCAGTCGCTCATGGGGGAAACCCCCAAGACCGCGCTGCATCGCTACAAGCAAAAATGCAGGAGTATCAAGAAAATGGAGCCCGTTTGGGTTGGTTAATCGATCGGGAAAATAGGCGAATTGAGATTTATCGTCAGGGGAAACCAGTAGAAATTTTAGAATTTCCGACAAGTCTATCTGGAGAAGAGGTTCTCCCTGGTTTTGTTTTGGATTTAAGCAGTATTTGGTAAGTGGATCTAGGAAAGGGAATAGGGAGTAGGGAGTAGGGAGCAGGGAGTTGGGAGTCGGGAATTGCGTAGGGTGGCTTAGAGACCGGCTCGCCAAAGATTGATAACGGGCAAGATGCCCATTCCACCAACATGCCCATGCCACCAACATGCCCATTCCACCAACATGCCCATTCCACCAACATGCCCATGCCACCAACATGCCCATGCCACCAACATGCCCATGCCACCAACATGCCCATGCCACCAACATGCCCATGCCACCAACATGCCCATTCCACAGCAACATGCCCATGCCACCAACATGCCCATGCCACCAACATGCCCATGCCACCAACATGCCCGTTCCAGCCACTGAAACTATAATAAAACAAGTATAAATTTACAACGTGACGTCATCGGTATGCCTACCTTAGATATAACAGTTGAGCAAGTCATCATGTTAGTAAAGCAATTACCCTTAGAGGGAAAAAAAGCTGTATTTAAGGTACTCCAGAACGAATTAGAAGTTCAAGAAAATCCTTGGCTAAAATTGGCTGGAAAATATCAGGACGATTCACAATTTGAGGAAATGTTAGCTTACATCGAAGCTGAATGCTTACATAACGCTAAATAATAAAACTCCCACACTACTCCCGATTCCCAATTCCCAATTCCCAATTCACGATTCCCAATTCCCAATTCCCAATTCCCAATTCCCAATTCCCAATTCCCAATTCTAAATTCTAAATTCTAAATTCTAAATTCTAAATTCTAAATTCTAAATTCTAAATTCTAAATTCTAAATTCTAAATTCTAAATTCTAAATTCCCGATTCCCGATTCCCGATTCCCGATTCCCGATTCCCGATTTGACATTTTCATCCAATAGATAGTTGAGAGTCATCAGCTTTTTTCATTACTTTCCGTTCTGCTCTCAACTTCCGCAATCGCAGCGCAGAAGTCGAGGGGTTAAGTTGCTGTGCTTTCAGTTGTTGGTGACTCCACTCTAACCAGTCAGCAACATATTGGCTGACCATTTCTTTATTGTGTAGATAATAAAGAATAGTGGCGTAGACCTGTTCTAGATTTAGGGATGGATAAGTTTCGGCAATTTCTTCGGGAGTGCGGGCACGATGGATATAATCATAGAGAATAGTTTCTATTCCTATTCTTGTGCCTTTGAGCCGAATATCGTCCACACTGAGGAAGTTAAAATAGTCTTCTAATTGCATTTTTTTGATAGGAAAGGGAATAGGGAATAGGGAATAGGGAATAGGGAATAGGGAGTCGGGAGTCGGGAGTCGGGAGTAGGTAAGAGGAACCCACCCCTAACCCCTCCCAGGAGGGGAAGGTAAGAGGCAAGAGGCAAGAGGCAAGAGGTAAAAATCCTGTGTACCTCTTAGTTATGGAAAACGCTGTATTAGCTTATTAGCTAGTTACAATTAAGAATTTTATCATACTTTGATGATGTTGGGAAGGTTATTAAACCACAAGTATTGGGTGCATCTCAATGCATGAAATTAGGCAAAAATTATAATAAAATTTCCACACTTGCCATACTTCCCACACTCCCCGCGCCCCCGCCCCACACTCTTCCCGATTCCCGATTCCCGATTCCCGATTCCCGATTCCCGATTCTCAATTCTCAATTATCAATTCTTAATTCTTAATGCTTAATTATCAATTCTAAATTCTAAATTCAAAAAAAAAATAGCCGTAGAAATACTATCCACAGCTATTTCAATGACCTATGTCAGAAGAATATCCGAAACTTTCGGATGTGATCCTATGCTATCAGACCAAACCCTTGGCCAAGGGGGGGAAACCCCCCCAGAAATTTAGCGCTGCATCGCTTATTCAAAAGCACCTCAAGTAGCGTGCGCATTAGCTGATAGCTGTTCGCGTAGCGTGCGCGTAGCGCTTAAGCTGATAGCTGATTGCTGAATACTTACGTTATTGTTACCTTTTAAATAAAAAAAATGTCCTAAACTAGACTTACATTGCTATCATAATTTATCCATAATTGAGTGCATCAATCCCTAACAATAGTATTTGTAAATAAATGTAAAAAAAATAAATTACCCCTTGCATCTTTTTCAGGATTTATCTATACTATAGATATTGAGACTGAGACTAATAACCGCGCTGGTTAAAACCATTAAGCGAGGCCAGCGCGGTTTTCCTCCCACCTAAATAGGAGTTACTTCCATGATGGCAAAAATATCACAATTATCAATACAGCGGTTTGCAATTGCTGTTAGGTACAACGTCTGGGCTTTTAGGGAGCAGGGAGTAAGCAATAGGCAATAGGGCTATAAGGCTCAAGGGTTAACAATACACCAGACCAGGTAATCATTTATAACACACCAGTACCCATTTCTTCCTAACGAGTACTAATTTCTCACACACCAGTACTCGTTTACAAAAATCAGTACTGGTGTGTAACAAACGGGTATCGGTTTCTTCTTAACAAGTACTAGTTTCTCATTAACTAGTACTTGTTGCTAATAAACGAGTACAATTTTCTCACATGGCAGGACTGGTTAGGTGCATCTCAGTGTTGCAATTAGGTATAGCGCTACGCGCCAGTCAGCAAAGCTTGTCGGGTGGGCAAAAACCCTTTGGTTCTTTTAACAATTCTAGATAATATCATTTTGTTCACCCTACGCACTGAATTCTGACTTCTTAAGAAACGCTATAATGTTTCAATAACTATTGTATAGCAGTTGATGGCAATGCCTGACAATACATCTGATGCCCAACTTGACTTTCTCTTAGAGGTTCTACAAGCAACCGCAGACAGTAATGTTGATCAGCAGGTAGTTTATCCATTACTGAAAGCAAATATCGACAAACTTAATCAGACGTTAGCAGAAAAATTGCGGGATTGGCCAACAAGTAAGCTGGCGGAAGCGGAAGCAGATGAAGCGGAATACTTAGCAGCAGTTATTGGCAATTTTAGCATTCTAATTAAGCAATTCCCCTTGGGTGACAAAGCCAGCACTATGGAAATTGCCATCACTGGCTATGAAGTGGCACTAACTGTTTTTACCCGTGAGGCGTTTCCTATTGATTGGGCAACGACTCAAAACAATCTCGGTGAAGCTTACCGTAACAGAATCGAAGGTGAGAAAGCACAAAACCTAGAAGATGCGATCGCTTGCTACCAATTGGCTTTAGAAGTAAGCACCCGTGAGGCGTTTCCTATTGATTGGGCAATGACTCAAAACAATCTCGGTAATGCTTACTTAGAAAGAATCGAAGGTGAGAAAGCACAAAACCTAGAAGATGCGATCGCTTGCTACCAATTGGCTTTAGAAGTAAGCACCCGTGAGGCGTTTCCTATTGATTGGGCAATGACAAAAAACAATCTCGGTATTGCTTACGCTCAAAGAATCGAAGGTGAGAAAGCACAAAACCTAGAAGATGCCATCGCTTGCTACCAATTGGCTTTAGAAGTACGCACCCGTGAGGCGTTTCCTATTGATTGGGCATCGACTCAAAACAATCTCGGTAATGCTTACTTATACAGAATCGAAGGTGAGAAAGCACAAAACCTAGAAGATGCGATCGCTTGCTACCAATTGGCTTTAGAAGTAAGCACCCGTGAGGCGTTTCCTATTGATTGGGCAACGACTCAAAATAATCTCGGTGCTGCTTACGCTCAAAGAATCGAAGGTGAGAAAGCACAAAACCTAGAAGATGCGATCGCTTGCTACCAATTGGCTTTAGAAGTACGCACCCGTGAGGCGTTTCCTATTGATTGGGCATCGACTCAAAACAATCTCGGTATTGCTTACTTATACAGAATCGAAGGTGAGAAAGCACAAAACCTAGAAGATGCCATCGCTTGCTACCAATTGGCTTTAGAAGTACGCACCCGTGAGGCGTTTCCTATTGATTGGGCATCGACTCAAAACAATCTCGGTATTGCTTACTTATACAGAATCGAAGGTGAGAAAGCACAAAACCTAGAAGATGCGATCGCTTGCTACCAATTGGCTTTAGAAGTAAGCACCCGTGAGGCGTTTCCTATTGATTGGGCAACGACTCAAAACAATCTCGGTATTGCTTACGCTCAAAGAATCGAAGGTGAGAAAGCACAAAACCTAGAAGTTGCCATCGCTTGCTACCAATTGGCTTTAGAAGTAAGCACCCGTGAGGCGTTTCCTATTGATTGGGCATCGACTCAAAACAATCTCGGTATTGCTTACTTATACAGAATCGAAGGTGAGAAAGCACAAAACCTAGAAGATGCGATCGCTTGCTACCAATTGGCTTTAGAAGTAAGCACCCGTGAGGCGTTTCCTATTGATTGGGCAATGACTCAAAACAATCTCGGTGAAGCTTACGCTCAAAGAATCGAAGGTGAGAAAGCACAAAACCTAGAAGTTGCCATCGCTTGCTACCAATTGGCTTTAGAAGTAAGCACCCGTGAGAGCTTTCCCCGAGACTATCTAGATACTAACAATAACCTTGGTTTGGCTTACCAAGATGCTCAAAATTTCCCTGAAGCTTACAAGGCTTTTGATGCTGCCATTGAAACAGTGGAATTCCTGCGAGATGAAATTATTTCTGGTTCTGGAGTAGAAGACTACAAAACCAAACTAGCTGAAAAGTACAACCGAAGCTATCTAGGCATGGTGGAAGTTTGCCTAGAGTTAAATAATATCACCGCAGCCATTGAATATGTTGAACGGAGCAAAACCCAGAATTTAGTTGACAAGATTCTCAGCCGTGACCTGAAAACCATCTTTCACCCAGAAGTTGTTACTAAACTAGAACAATACAGGGATGAAATAGCAGCAGGTCAGTACGAAATCCAACAGGGTAACGCTGACAATCCAAAAGTCTTAGCACAACATCTCCAACAGTTGCGAAAGCAGCGTAATGATTTACAATACCAATATTTACCTATCGGTTCTAGGTTTAAGTTTAAGCAATTTAAGAACAATTTAGATGACCACACTGCTATTGTAGAATTTTACATTACAGGGGATAAACTGCTCACGTTTATCTTTACCGGTCAAACTCAACAGCCAATAGTTTGGCAATCTGAGCCACAAGACTTAGACAAATTTGTAAATTGGAAAGATGAGTATTTACGAGATTACAAAGCTGATAAAATCAATAAAAATAATTGGCAAAACGACCTGAGTAACCGCCTACATGAGTTGGCTGATATTCTGTCCATTGATGACATCATTGAGCAGATTACCGAAAGGTGCGATCGCTTAATTTTAATCCCCCATCGGTATTTACATTTGTTGCCCCTTCATGCTTTACCGATTACCAGTAAGCAGGGAGAAGCTACATCTCAAATTCTAATGGAACAGTTTCCAGCAGGGGTAAGTTACGCTCCTAGCTGTCAACTACTCCAACTTGCTCAAACCAGAAAACGCCCCAACTTTACCCATCTGTTTGCCGTCCAAAATCCCAGTGCTGATTTAGTTTACACTAACCTAGAAGTAGAAGTAATTAAAGGCTACTTCAATTCACCACCAGATACAGAAGTTCTGGTGGAAAACGCTGCCACCAAAGCCGCCATAGATAGCAAAGTTTTCAACACATTCCACGTTGTCCATTTTAGCTGTCACGGTTACTTTAATTACCAAGAACCACGGAAATCGGCTCTAATCCTGGCCAATGCCCAGAAACCGGCATCTGCTGAACCCAATTCGGAGCGCTATTTACGAATAAGTGAAGAGGAAGTATTTGACCTAGAGCAATGTCTGACTATCGATGAAGTCTTTGAGTTACAATTAGAACAATGTCGCCTTGTTACCCTTTCTGCTTGCGAAACAGGATTAATCGATTTTAATAACACCAGCGATGAATACATTGGTTTACCCAGTGGTTTCCTAGTTGCCGGAAGTCCAGCAGTTGTTAGTAGCCTGTGGAGGGTAGAGGATTTATCTACGGCGTTGTTGATGATTAAATTTTATCAGAATCTGCGAGAGCCGATGTCCTTAGCACTTGCCCTGAATCAATCCCAACTCTGGCTGCGGGATGCCACTGTACAGGACTTACTAGATTGGGCTAAACAGTTAACTCAAGAGTTGAAATTGGATAATAATTTTAATAAGAAAATTAAGAAAGTACTCCGGTTCTTTAACCGTGAAGAAAAACCCTTTTATTATCCTTATTATTGGGCGGCTTACTGCGCCATTGGACAATAATATTTTTAGTTACCTAAACAAAAAAAATGGAAATTTCAAGAATTATTCAAGCTTTTACGCAAGCACTAAAAACTCACTCGAAAAAATTTGAACTTATAGACTTGCAAGACTTAGACCAACTTTTAGTAACTTTAGACACTCCAACAGAAGCTGAATTAGATCAGATACTAACTAATTGGTTACAAACCCATACAGAAGTCAGAGATACTCTACGCCCATTTGCTGAAACTAATAAGGAATTAAAGAATTCGCCCAAGCTTCCGTCTAATTCCGAAGCAAGTATTCTTCAAAATCTATTTGAACTGCGACAAACCAACCAAGAAGTTATTAAAGCTAAAACTAATCAACAGGATCAAGACAAGAGTCAGCAATCAAAACAAGGGTAAGCATTGAGCTATCAGCCGTCAGCCGTCAGGTAAGCTATCAGCTATCAGCTATCAGCTTATGCGCTACGCGCACGCTACGCGAACAGCTATTGAATAAAATAAGCATTCAGCTGACAGCTGACGGCTGACGCCTGAATGCTTACTAAAAATCTCAAACAATGACTCATAAAATCTACGCACCTAATATTCATCTCTTTGCCTTCCATCTTAGGAATGCATCTAGTAGTGATTCCCAACCAGACACCGACTATAACAGCAAACTACTTTGGCACAAGTACGATCAGATTTGTGCTAAATTTCAAATTCAAGATAAGCTAGACCTGAGAGACGTTGCCGAAGGTTCCCGCATTGCTTTACTAAAAGGATCCACAACTGATAATATTCTCTTACCGTTGGAGGGAAAATTATCTCTGAAGAATGGCAAAGGAATAAGGATTACTGGTCAAGCTTGTCCACTCCAGATCTATGATAGTTATGCTCTCGGTTTGAATATTCGGATTCCTGAAGTTGAGAATAATCAGAAAACTGAAGACGTAGACCTGACTGTATTCAACTATTTTAATCCAGACCAGTGCTTTCTTCCCAGTAAAATTAACAGTAACATTAACAGTTCCCTAGGACAAATTCTGTTACTAACTGCTTGGCTACCCCAGAAGCATCAGCAAGATTCCCATGTATGGAAAGAGATAGCTGATCAGTGTGTGCAGAATTTTCTGGGAGAAAAGGATAAGGATAACTGTCCACCGCTGTATCAAGAAGGTCAATTATTTGATAGTCCAATTTTTGAATATGGCATTCCCGATCAATCTCAAGACTATGGCCAAATTTTTGTTTGGCTATTTTTAGGAGAAGAGGTGAATGGCAACTATAGTGCCCGAGCTGACGAAAATTTTTGCTGGTTTTATCAAAACTTTATTGATTTATTTTTTTATCGCCAAAAAGTTATTCGAGCTTATCAAATCAGCCGGGAGGTGTATAGTGATGTTAAACAACAATATCAAGATATCAAAAAAATAATCAATGAAACGACAGGTCACAGGCTGGAAGCCTATGCCACGACTCAAAGTCAAGATAAAACGACAGATCACAGGCTGGAAGCCTGTGCCACGACTCAAAGTCAAGATAAAACGACAGATCACAGGCTAGAAGCCTGTGCCACGACTCAAAGTCAAGATAAAACGACAGATCACAGGCTAGAAGCCTGTGCCACGACTCAAAGTCAAGATAAAACGACAGATCACAGGCTGGAAGCCTGTGCCACAGCTCAAAGTCAAGATAATCAGAGATCATTATCTGAAGCAGAACTGTTGGACTTTAAGCATAAGCTGAGAATACTGCCGAAGCTAGACTTGAACTATTCAGACTTGCTGGGACAGTTAGAAAGCTATAGCTTGACAATCAAGATTAATGCTCAAAATTATTCCGAAAAGCTTCAACAACTTCAAGAAAAATTACCAAAGGATGATTTAAGGATTTTGTCAGTATTTTCTGATAAAATAAGCCATACTTATCAAGAGCAAATTAAAATAAACTTAAGCTATTTTGGACATAGTTCTGGCCTATTAGACAAAGCGATTTCCTCAATCAGAGGTATTGTGGAAATTGAACAAGCAGAACGCGATCGCGCTTTGGAAAAAGCCCTCAGAGATAAGGAAGAGGCTGATCGAGCCCGAGACAAAGAAGCTGATAAACAGGAGAAAAGACTACAACTTTGGATCACCTTCGTGGGTACTGGCCTAGCGGTCAGTAGTATTTCGTCCCAAAGCGACGCTAAACAACCTCTAGAAGCGATCTTGAGCACACTAGAATGGAAGGGATCCTTAGATGATTGTCCTGAAGCTGGACTCCAGCCTTGCTTGAGTTACACTTTATGGTTTGTGCTATTTCATGTTTTGATTGGTGTTGTCCTTGCTACGATTTTTGCTTTTATTGTGGATCGAATTATCAATCGGCGGTCAAAATGACTGCTGATGTAAGCATTCAGCGGTCAGCGGTCAGCCGTCAGCCGTCAGCCGTGAGCTAAAAGCTCACCCTACGCGAACAGCTTTCCATAACTCAGATTAAACTAATGCTTACCTGTTTTATTCAAAAGCTCTTCCCTTTGCTTACCCTATGCCCATAAGCACCTCAAGTAGCCTGTCCATAGCCCATAAGCTGATAACTGATAGCTGATAGCTGATAGCTGATAGCTGATAGCTGATAGCTGATAGCTGATAGCTTATGATAATAAGTTAATCGGATTTAATATCATGTGTTATTTGTTTTTGTCTTCAGAGCCACAGTTGATTGAGTCCAGCTTTGCGGCAAATTCCAGAGCACCTTTAATACTATCGATATTGCCCTCAATCCGTGCAAGTTGAATCTCAGTCAGTAACTCACCAATTTTAGAACTAGGGGATAACTTAAGAGACTTGATTAAATCTTTACCAGTAACCAGTGGTGTGGGATGGGCAACCTGGTCATTGGGATTCAAATAGTGCTCAATCAAGGGTGCTATAGTATCCACAGCCATGCCCCTGGCAACTGCCAAAAGCGCTACCACAGGAAAGACAGCTCCAACGTTAAGAAAGAAGAAATACTGGTCCCGTAATGGGATATCCTTGGCAGTAGTATAAGACAGCAATTGGGGCAAATGTTGGATTGCCCTGACTACTATTCGAGTCTGAACACGAGAGTACTTTAGAGCTAACAGCTGTTGTTCAGCAACTGCTGGTATTGATGATAATAAATTTGCTAGCTTAGCCAAATTTAGCAACGATAAAGAATGCTTAGTCACCTTTAAGTTCAATTCCACCCCAAGCTTAGGCCAGGTTTCTGCCAGTACCATCGCGGATGGGTTAATTGCTGTCATGTACTCGAAAGATTCAGCGGTGGCATCAGGCAGCCATGGTCGTAATACATTATCCTCCCAGGCCGCTTTTAGCCAAGGTACACCCTGAGGAGACTTGAGGAGATAGCCCAATTCTGTCCGTACCCGTTCTGCTGCGATTTGGCTCAATAATGGTGCTACCTTTCTTAGCACTGATTGGGTGGCTGGGTCAATCTGAAAACCCAACTGAGCAGCTTGTCGATAAGCCCGCAGTAATCGTAATGGGTCATTTTGTAAGTTTTCTGGTGACACCATCCGGATTATCCCTTTACGGCAATCCAAGATACCTTGTAATGGATCAATGAATTCCTTGGTGTGGGGATTAAATGCGATCGCATTAATCGTATAATCCCGCCTATGTAAGTCAGCCTCTAAGCTATCCCCGTCCTGTTGAGCAAAGTCAACTGTTGCGTTGCCAAACACTACCCTAGCTATTTGACGCTGGGCATCCAAAACCACAAATCCGGCCTTATAACGTCTTGCCAGCTTGCTTGCTGTCCGTACTGCTTTAGTGGGTAAAACAAAGTCTAAGTCTAAGTAATCCGACTGTCGGTTGATCAGAGCATCCCTAACCGCACCACCCACCAAGCAAGCCTCAGAAGGGAGTAACTCCCAGTTAAACGGCCAATTTTGGGGTGATATAGCAGTTTGGTAATTAGTCATTAGTCATTTTCTGAAATCTCAGAAATAATACTATATATCAATTGTGGTAAACTCGAACATATAACTTTATAAAAGTAGCAAACAGAGTAGCCAATACTTAAGTATTTGATATTATAAGCTAGCTAATAAATTTCTGAATTGAGCTATGCTAAAATAAAGGAAATGGAGTTTAAGCAATGTGTATTTGCATTAACTGCCACTACGTAGACCGGTGTACTACATACCATGCTGTGGAAACCCAGCATCAGGTACCTCACCTGACGGAATCTCCCAACTTTGAAGCGGTTGAGCCCACCATCAATGTCAATATCCGTTCTACTGAAGATATAATCGAAATGGAATGGGACGTTGTGGGGTGTAATAGCTTTAAGCAGGAAACTGGGAAGTGGGCAAAGCTTCGTCCTGGTGAACTGGTACCCACCTGATGGGATTGTGAATTTTAGGTATTCTGGCGATAAGCTCCACTCTGTAGCTAAGATCAGCATGGGATTCATCGCCAGTCAAGTTTTAATTTAACCGAGCAAGCTTTTGATAAAAGCTCGAATTGGTTCTGGTTGTGTTTGTCCAGTATTTTCTATAATACTGCTTTAATTGACACAAAAGACACGATCGAGCCAAAATATTAAAAAGTATTAATTTTTGTAACGCTGGATGTCTTTTGAGCTTTTATCGTTGGAAACAGTCCAGGACATAGCTAAGGACTATGGCTACTGGGCAGTTTTTTTTGGGATTGCCCTGGAAAACGCTGGGGTTCCCATACCGGGAGAAACCATTACCCTGGTAGGTGGCTTCGGTGCAGGTAGCGGCGAACTCAATTATTGGGTAGTCCTATGCTCTGCGATCGCTGGTGCTGTCTTAGGAGATAACTGTGGTTACTGGATTGGGAAAATCGGTGGTTGGCCCTTACTACTGCGAATTGGGGGTTTAGTCCGGATCACAGAAGCACAACTGACAGAGGCTAAAACCGAATTTCGTAAGAACGCTGCTAAGGCCGTTTTTTTTGGTCGATTTGTGGCAATACTGCGGATCTTTGCTGGTCCAATGGCAGGGATTGTTCAGATGCCTTACCCGAAATTTATATTATTCAATTTAGCTGGTGCTACGATCTGGGCATCAGTGATGGTGAGTTTATCCTACTTTTGCGGACGCTTGATACCTCTGGAGCTATTAATCTCTTCGGTATCTAAATTTGCGATTGTTGCTCTGATCTTGGTGATTGGCTCGATTGTTGTTCCTAAATGGTTTGAGTCTCGTAGGCAGAAATTGGAGATGGGGGATTAGTTTAAATTGGCAAACGGTAATCGGTAATTGGTAGTTAAGGATTACCTTAACCCAATTACCGTAACGCAAAATTCCTAACTCCTGGTTTTTGCTGACCACACCCGAGTTGGTAATCCCCACAAGTAGATGAAACCCTCAGCGGCCTTGTGGTCAAACTGGTCTTCCGAGGTGTAGGTAGCTAGTTCCGGAGTGTAGAGAGAATTCTCTGACTGACGTCCTACAATTATGGCATTACCCTTGAAAAGTTTAATCTTGACTGTACCGGATACCCGCTCCTGGGTTTTTTGAATGAAAGCATCCAAAGCATCCTTAAGGGGACTGTACCACAAGCCTTTGTAGACCATTTGACTGTAGGTGTCTTCAATCCCTCGCTTGTACTGGGTAACATCAGCAGTCAAAGTCAGACTTTCCAAGTCACGATGAGCTTGGATCAACACCGATAGGGCTGGTGTTTCGTAAATTTCTCGGCTTTTGATACCAACTACCCGGTTCTCAACCATGTCAATCCGTCCCACACCGTGATTGCCAGCTAACTCGTTGAGTTGACTAATCAAAGTCACGGGGTCAAGGAGATTACCGTTAAGAATAGTGGGAATACCTCGCTCAAAGCCGATTTCAATATACTCTGGCTCGTCTGGTGTATTTGCGATCGCTTTTGTCATGGCATAAACTTCCTCTGGTGGTTCTACCATCGGATCTTCAAGCACCCCCGCTTCAATACTCCGCCCTAACAGGTTACGGTCAATGCTGTAGGGGGAAGACTTTTTCACTGGTGAGGGAATACCAAAGCGCTCACCATATGCGATCGCATCTTCACGAGAGAAACCCCACTCCCTAGCTGGTGCCAATATTTTCAAGTTGGGGTTAAGGGCGATAATCGACACATCAAAACGCACTTGGTCATTGCCCTTACCGGTACAACCATGAGCTACCGCATCTGCACCGTATTTTTCAGCAGCCTCCACCAATAATTTAGCAATCAGGGGACGAGCCAGAGCAGTAGAGAGGGGATAGCGACTTTCATAAAGAGCATTAGCCTGAATGGCTGGAAACGCATAGTCCTTGACAAAGGTGTAGGTCGCATCAGCAACCAAGGATTCTGTTGCCCCAGCGTCCAAGGCTTTTTGTCTGATTGGTTCTAGTTCATCTCCCTGACCTAAATTTGCCGCTAGGGTGATCACCTCCTTTACTCCCCATTCTTCTTTAAGATAAGGGATACAAACCGACGTATCTACGCCACCGGAATATGCTAGAACAACTTTTTCAGCACGGCTCATGATAGTTTCACCCTGTGGAAAACAACAAAATATCTATTCTATCCACATATTTCCAGAATAGGGTTGCTCAATTGGCACAGAACTCTAATCGTAATCCGCTTCAACAGTATCAATCCAAGCCAAACTAGTGCCTGGATAATAGTTGCCTAAAATTTCTTGATAGGTGTAACCCTGCTTAGCCAAGTCACGAGCTCCGGTTTGACTCATACCCTGACCACCAAATACATTTTTGACAATATGGTCAGAAGCCGCGTACAAGGATTCTACCACCCCACCTTTGTAACTTAGAAAAATGCCGCGAGTTTCTTGAACTGCCTGAGCCGTGGTGTTCCACTCATATTTGATTCCTTTGTAAACTTGCCAACGCTGAGTGTTTCCCAAATCATAGAACTTACTAGCAGGTCGAATCGCATGAACCAAAGCATAGGAGCGAGCAGCAATGGCTTGTGCTTTCAGAGCTGCCATTGGCCAACTAGGATACACTTCCGCTCCCACCACCGAAGTCAGGTAAAGCTCAAGGTCAACGTAGTTTACTGCCAAGATGCTATCTCCCTTAGAAATCAATAGCAAATCCCCTCGATACCAGCGATTTCCCACTAATACATACCCTCCGTTAGTTGGCTTCACCCAAAGCCCTGCGGGGGTCTTATAGTTACCAATTTGAATATAGTCCCCTAATGGTTTTACATTACTTCCCTGATTGGCCGTTAGTTTACCCAGGGGCTGACCCCTAGCATCTAGCAACTCACCCGGTGTTGAAGTAGCCACTACCAGAGACTTAACACCATTGGCTACAGCAACTCGCATTTCTAGGATGGGAGCATCATTCAATGGCTTTGGTGCTGGTTGCTGATTTTTGGTAGCTCCTTCAGACTGGCTGGGCGGCTGGTTGTTATGATTATAAGACTCAGTCTTGGCTGATTGATCTGATTTATCCTGGGATTTATCCTTAGTAGTAGCAGTAGATTGTTTCGTGTCTTGCTTGCTAGAGGTTGATGCTTCGGTAGCTTTAGTTTGGGCTAGGGTTGGTGAGGGTGGTGACTTAGAGACAGTGGAATTCTCATCCTTGGGGGTAGGAGATGGGGATGGTGTTGGATCTGTGGCGGTAGATGTTAGTTCGGATGTGGGAGTATCCTCTGAGTTAGCCAACCCATCCGACTCAGGGGAAACTTGATCTGGGGAATTTGGAGCAGAAGACGTTGAGGAAGATGTTTCTAACTCAGAGCCAGGTGACAGGGATTTCGATAAGACTAAAGGTACAGATAGGGCAATTGAAAATAGGGCAATTGACCACAACACTGATTTCGTCATTTGTAATTAAAATTAAACACTTGCTTCACCGGCTATTACACTATATAATACAGCATTCCTATTGGAATTCTGGATAGTGACAGACAGCTTATCCCTTTCTTAGCTTCCGCCAAAATTCATCCCACATCTCAACACTTCGTTTTGAGTGTGGGATGAATTTTGGACAAACTCTTTCACAAAAAACCGGCACGATGTGTCAAAGTGTATTTACTGACAAGCAAAGCTTAAAATGCTAGCATGTTGGTGAAACGTTTTTACAAAAAAGTCAAAAAAAATATATAGAGCAGAGGCCGATGGAAGATGAATCAGGTAATTGCTAGTTAACACTAAAGCTTTGATCCTCCCAAAGATCGGCAGGGGGTCAACCCTCAACCTTGGCCTTTGGCCACGCTACGCGAACAACCCTCAACCCACCCTACTTCGGACGCCAAGAGCGAACAACCTTCCACAATCACTTACTTTCGCCCAGTCAGCCAATAGGTGATCATCTCTCCTTTGCCCTTCACATTAATAATTCCTCGCTCTTCAAACAAATACTTGTCTCTTAAACGCTCGTAAGTGGCAGCAGTAACTTGAATTCTCCCAGGTTCCCCTTGAGAGTCCATCCGAGATGCCACATTAACCGCATCCCCCCACAAATCATAAATAAACTTCTGGATACCGATCACCCCAGCTACCACAGGACCAGTGTTAATCCCGATGCGCAGGCGGAATGGTTCTCCATCATCCCGCTGGAAACGAGTAATTTCCTGTTGCAGATCCAATGCCATGTTTGCGATCGCTTCTGGATGGTCATCCCTAGGGTTTGGTAGACCACCAACAACCATGTAGGCATCTCCAATAGTCTTAATTTTTTCTAATCCATGGTGCTGCGCTAGTTGGTCAAAGCTTGAGAAAATTTGATTAAGTAGATTAACCAATTCTGTGGGAGAGATGCGAGCAGAAAGCTTGGTAAACTCCACAATATCAGCAAACAGAATTGTTACTTCCTCAAAGCGATTCGCAATAGCTTTTGGCTCTTGTTTTAATCGTTGGGCGATGGAGTGAGGTAAAATATTCAACAACAAGTGTTCCGACTTTTCTTGTTCAGCTCTCAGCGCTGCTTCTGCCTGTTTGCCCTTGGTAATGTCGGCTACAGTGCCTTCGTAGTACAGTAGTTTCCCTTGAGCATCACGCACAACACGAGCATTCTGGGATGTCCAGATGATTTGGCCATCTTGTCGATAAACCCTAGCTTCAAAATCCGAGATAGCACCATGCTCCTCAACCGCAGCAATAAACTCAGCATAGCTGTTGGGGTTGACATAAAGTTGCTGTTTAATATCGGTCACTTTAGTAACTATTTCTTCTGGGCAAGAGTAGCCATACATCCGAGCTAAAGCTGGATTGACACTCAGGTACTGCCCATTCGATGTAATCTGAAAAATCCCCTCAGCGGCATTTTCAAAGATGCTACGATACTTCTCTTCAGCTTCCTGGAGTGCATCTAGAACCCGTTTGCGCTCCGTAATATTACGAGCGACCCAAATCACACAATTGTTTGGCAGGGGTGAGACACTCGCAGCAAACCACACCTGGGAATTATCACCTCTAAAGTGTGAAGTATGAAAGGGTTTTTCAGTTTGCCCCACTAGCTTTTGGCCATTGAATTCCGAAAATTTTTCATAATCGGATGAATTGTGATAATAGTTGTTAGTGTGATGCCCTATATTCTTGGAATCGAAGTCCGAAAGTTTGTGGCCATTCAAGTCTGAGTTAGAACTAATTTCATCCTTAATACTTCCTACTTGATAATGTCCTATAGGTAAACTGTATTCTATATTCAGGGTTTGTTTAGTATCTAAGACTTGCCGGATATGGGTGACAAAAAGTTCAGCTTGCTTGGGGGGAAAAACCTCGTAGACACTCTTACCAAGTAGTTCGGTCGTTGGACTATATAAAACCTCAGAATTGGTCGAGACTACTTTCATGTATCGTCCTTGAGCATCAAAAACGGTAATCACATCTGTCATCGCCCCAAACAGTACCCGCAACTCAGCTTCGGATTTACGTAGTGCTGCTTCGATGTGCTTGCGCTCTACAATCTCAATCCGTAGTTGATGATTGGCGTCCCGTAGTGCTGCTGTTCGTTCCTCCACTCGGGTTTCTAACACTTCATTGGCTTTTTGCAAGGCTTCCTGAGCTTGCTTACGCTCAGAGATGTCTTCTACAGTACCTTCGTAATACAGCAGATTGCCATCTTCATCTTTAATGGCACGGGCATTTTCGCAAATCCAAGTCAAACTGCCATCCTGGCGATAGACTTGGGACTCGAAATCCACTAAGGTAGGATTTTCTTCCAATAACTGGATGAATTGGGAGCGACGGTTCGGATCAACATAAAGTTGCTGCTCAATATTCGTGACAGTATTAATTAATACTTCTGGGGACTCATAACCATAGATACGAGCTAAAGCTGGGTTAGCACTGAGGTAACGTCCTGAGGGGGTGGTTTGGAAGATACCTTCTACAGCATTTTCAAAGATATTGCGATATTTCGCTTCAGCTTGCCTCAGGGCTTCTTCAGCTTGCCGACGCTCGGTAATATCAATCCCAATAGTGAAAGCAACTGAGCCTTGATGGTACTTCTGGGCAACAATCACATAATTGTGCTTTTCGTTATTGACGATAGCCGACACCTCTCGGCAAGCATCTTGCTCTGAGCTAGCAAAAAACTCCTTGACAAAGTCATTAAACTCTGAGCTAGCCTCAAGAAACCCAATGTCTTGACCCACAAAAGCCTCTGGGGGCAAGTGAAACGTTTTGGCTAAATGGTGATTCACACCTAGGTATTGCAAATCCGAGCTAATCCAAGAAACAATCCCTGGTACTGCGCCTAAAACTGCCTGTAACTGATCTTTGGTCTTGCGCAGGTCCTCAAGGGCCTGCTGACGTTCGGTAATATCAATCCCAACGGTGAAAGCAGCTGAGCCTTGATTGTACTTCTGGGCAACAATTAAATAATTGTGCTTTTCGTCATTAACAATAGCCAAGACCTCTCGGCAAGCATCTTGCTCTGGGCTGGCAAAAAACTCCTTGACAAAGTCATTAAACTCTGAGCTAGCCTCAAGAAACCCAATGTCTTGACCCACAAACCCCTCTGAGGGCAAGTGAAACGTTTTGGCTAAATGGCGATTCACACCCAAGTAGCGCAAATCCGAACTAATCCAAGAGACAATCCCCGGTACCGCTTCCAACACGGCCTTTAACTGATCTTTAGCTGCCCTGAGTTCTTCTTGAGCTTGCTGACGCTCTCGCACCTCCGTAATTAGCTGAGCATTAGATGCTTTTAAGTCAGCTGTGCGTTGTTCAACCTTTAGCTCTAGCTCATCGAACGCTTTCTGGAGTTTTGCTTCAATTCGTTGCCGCTCAACTATTTCATGTTTCAACTGTGCCGTTGCCATTTCTAATACTTGTGCATTGGTCTCGAAAGACCTAGCTTTTTCAATCCATTGAGCCACCTCAGCCAATAATTCAATCACCACATTTGTGCTGTAGGGTTCGATCAATGGTGTGGCCCTAGCCGACCCATTGTATTGGTGAGTTTGTGTATCACAGGCACAGTTATAGGTTTCAACCCCTAACCAGGGTAGGGGTTTAATCGGACGTTCACTGGTAAACACAATTTCAAATTGTCCAGTAGGCAAAATCCGCCCAATCCGGCATTTTTTGGCAATATGGTGATTCGGTTCGATTTGGACTAATCCTCCCGGAGCATCAAATTTCTGACCATAAGCTGCCACCCGTACCCGGTCTACTTCAAATGATTGAGCGGATTCCACGGCTTGTTTCCAAAGGTAAACCTGGGCGTAGGCGGCTTCAATGGGGTCACTAGTCACTCGGTTAGCTCCGTAACGACGCTGAAAATTCTGGACAAACCGTTGATTATTAGGAGTGTTCAGACTCTGGAAATAGCTCCAGCTGGCATAATGTCCCGCCGCTGTATCCCCTATCCTTTGGAGTTCCGCCTCAGCCACACTCACTGCCATAATCGGAATCTCATCAGCTCTAATTCCAGAGGATTTGTACTGGCGATAGAAGGCTACATTACTGTCACCATTGAGGGTGTTGAAGACCACATCTGGTTGAACCTGTTTAATTTTGGTGATCACCTCACCCATATCTTGAGTGCCTAGAGCCATGTAATCTTCCCCAACCACTGTCCCCCCCAGTTGTTTCAGTTGCGCTTTAATAATCTTGTTGGCAGTCAGGGGGAAAATATAGTCGCTACCGATCAGATAAAATCGCTTACCGTAATTTTTCACCAGCCAGTTCACCGCTGGCTCAATTTGTTGATTTGGACAAGACCCGGTATAAAAAATATTGGGGGAACATTCCAGACCCTCATATTGTAGGGGGTACCATAGCAGAGAATTTAACACCTCGAATACAGGCAAAACTGCCTTACGAGAAGCAGACGTCCAGCAGCCAAAGACTGTGGCTACCTGATCCTGTTGAATCAGTTTTCTGGCCTTGCTCTCAAATTCCGCTGAGTTCGATGCGCCATCCTCAACGATCGCTTCGATAGGTTGACCAAGAACTCCTCCGGTTTGGTTAATTTCTGCGATCGCCATCAGCTCAGCTTCCACCAGGGGGGCTTCGCTAATTGCCATAGTACCTCTTAAGGAATGCAATATACCAAATCGTATACAGGGGTTATCAGTCTTGAAACTTGGCATTGCTTAAATTCCTGCAATATTTATTTGCAAATCTTTAACTTTTAATCACCCATCAGCCTCTCACTCTGGGTTTATCTAGCAACCGCAGGCGACGTGACCTACTATTAAATAATCAATGTTAAATCAAGCGCGAATGTAGCGAGCACCCTGATTAAGTCAGGATAAAACCGTGTTAGGGGAGGAATTTTTGTGGGTGTAAAGGAAATATTTTCGGGTCAACCTGTTAACTACCTACACAACCCATCGAAGATGACTTAGTTTCTGGGGCAGTTGTGGTTATAGAAGTCAAATTTAGAGAATCAATAGAAAAGTGGCAAAATTTAGGAAAAATTTCGAAATTTTAGTTTTAATTTCCATCTTTTATTCCCTCCCACCATTTACCTCTTCCCGATTAAGTCAATTACACTGCACCTCAACCAATTAGTACAACAATAATATAAATAACTTAAAATTTCCTGTGAACTTATATTTCAATATAACGACTATACAATTCTTTACAAATATCTGATGTCTCTTTGGATACTATCACTGAAAAAATTTTGTTTGGCGTTGCTGATAAAAGTGAACTCATCCCACCACTCAAGTAGATGAGATATAGAGTTATGAGATAAGCATTCAGCCAACAGAGGTCAGCGGTCAGCCGTGAGCTAAAGGCTCACGCTACTTGAGGTGCTTTGTGGCACAGGCTTTGGCCACGCGGGGCGCGTTTGGCCACGCTGTGCGAACGACGCGCTTGAGGTATAGCAGTCGCCAGGGCAGGCGCGGACATGACAAAAGTCTCAAACCTAAGTAAGCGCAAGAGTTTGACTTCTGACTTCTGACTTCTGACTTCTGACTTCTGCTATAACTCAGCATTATTCCAATGGTTACTTGTTTTATTCCAAAGCTGATAGCTGATACGCGACACGCTGATAGCTGATAGCTTACAGAAATGCTATATACTACACCTTAGTTTTTGACAAATGACAAATGACAACTAGCTAATGACAGAAACGGAAAGGGAAACGTCACCTTCTGCGGTAGTCTAGAACAAGTAAATTGATCTGCCTTGTAGAAATTGACAGCCCTATGACCTCTACCGTTACCAGTCCTGCCCGGACAATTCGCATCGGTTCTCGGAAAAGCCAACTTGCTCTGATTCAGACTTACTGGGTACAAGAGCAACTGAAAAAACATTTTCCAGACCGAGAGTTTGAAGTCCAGACCATGAGTACCCACGGAGATAAAATCCTGGATGTGGCTTTATCTAAGATTGGGGATAAAGGGTTATTCACTAAGGAACTGGAATTGGGAATGCTTAGGGATGAGATCGATTTTGCGGTGCATTCCCTCAAAGACTTGCCCACCAAATTGCCAGAAGGGTTGGTGTTAGGGTGCGTCACAGAACGGGAGAACCCCGCAGATGCTTTAGTAATGCACCAAAAGCACCAAGATAAACAGATAGAAACGTTGCCAGAAGGCTCGATAATTGGAACCTCCTCCCTCAGACGGCTGGCTCAGCTGCGCTACCATTTTCCCCATCTGAGTTTTAAAGATGTTAGAGGGAACCTAAACACCAGACTGGCCAAACTGGATGCTGGTGACTACGATGCACTAATTTTAGCAGTAGCTGGGCTACAACGACTGGACATGAGCGATCGCATTCACCAAATTTTACCACCAGAGATCTCACTCCATGCTGTGGGACAAGGGGCTTTGGGAATTGAATGCCGTGAGGATGATCAAGAAGTCTTAGAACTACTCAATGCGATCGCACATCCCCCCACTGCTCAACGCTGTTACGCGGAACGGTCATTATTAAGAGCGCTCGAAGGTGGCTGTCAAGTTCCCATCGGTGTAGACACTCAGTTGGAAGGCAATACCCTAACCCTAACAGCTATAGTGGCTAGTGTGGATGGGCAAAGACTTGTCAAAGATACCATTCAAGGGGAGCAGAGTCAAGCAGAAAATCTGGGACTCGAACTTGCCGAACAGCTCAAACAACAGGGAGCACAAGAGATTTTGGATGAAATTTTGGCTCAAATCGAGCGGGAATAGGAATATAGCTGAAAATTCAATCCAATTCCTGTCCGAAACGCTATAGATTTTATAATTTTCGCAAAGCCGCTTTTAGTGTAGGAAAAGGCTAAGGAAAAGGTTTTTTAAGCCATAGCCTTTTTCTTTTACCGTAGAATTTTTCAGAAGGCTAGAGTAAGCTAGGATAGCCGGAAAGCTGAAGGTTCTTCGATCAAGTCAACAGAGGAGTTAAAGGTCAATTCCTGAAAAGTTCTGCTCCATGTTTCAGGCTTGATCAAATGCACTTCATCCTTCAAGCTTGCAGCTATTTCCTAGGCACTAACAACAAATAATTGACAACTAACAGATGAAGATTCTATTCGTTGCGGCGGAAGCAGCTCCCATCGCGAAAATTGGCGGTATGGGGGATGTAGTGGGATCATTACCCAAAACCTTGAGGCAATTGGGACCCGATGTCCGAATTTTCATGCCTTACTACGGCTTTTTGCCCGATAAAATGGAGATTCCAGAGGAACCAGTGTGGTCCGGTGATGCTATGTTTCAACACTTCAATGTGTTTGAAACCCTACTACCCAAGACTGATGTCCCCTTATATTTATTTGGTCATGCTGCCTTTGCTGGTCGCCAAATCTATTCTGGAGATGATGAAGACTGGCGATTCACCCTATTTGCCAATGGTGCAGCTGAGTTTGCTTGGAACTACTGGAAGCCTGATGTTATTCACTGCCATGATTGGCACACGGGCATGATTCCGGTTTGGATGCACCAATCATCAGATATCAGCACAGTTTTCACAATTCACAACCTGGCTTATCAAGGCCCCCAGCGCTGGCGCTTAGAAGAAATTACTTGGTGTCCCTGGTATATGCAAGGTCATAATACTATGGCAGCAGCTGTACAGTATGCTAACCGGGTAAATACTGTTTCTCCCACCTACGCTCAACAAATCCAAACGGCTGAATACGGTGAATCCTTAGAAGGTTTGCTGTCATTTATCAGTGGTAAAACTGTTGGAATTGTCAATGGTATTGATACAGAAAGTTACAATCCCGAAACCGATAACTACATTCCTCACAACTTCACCGCAGATACTCTCGACATCCGCAGCAAAAACAAAGTAGCCCTCCAGAAAGAAGTCGGCTTAGCCATCAACCCGGATACCTGTGTGATCAGTATGGTTTCCCGCTTAGTGGAACAGAAAGGGATTGACCTGCTCGTGCAAGTTTTACAGGGTTTCCTAGCTTACACCGATTGTCAATTTTTAGTCCTAGGTACGGGAGAGCGCTACTATGAAACCCAACTGTGGGAAATCGCATCCCGCTATCCAGGACGAATGTCTGCTCAAATCCTCTATAACGATCCTCTAGCTCGACGCATCTATGCTGGTAGTGATCTATTCTTAATGCCTTCCCGCTTTGAACCCTGTGGGATTAGCCAAATGCTGGCTATGCGTTACGGCTGTATCCCCATAGTACGACGTACTGGGGGTTTGGTGGATACCGTTTCCCACCATGATCCGATCAAGCAAACTGGCACCGGTTACTGCTTTGACCGCTATGAACCGTTAGATTTTTATACTTGTATGGTTCGGGCTTGGGAAGGTTTCCGCTACCAGAAAGAATGGCGGAGTTTGCAGCAACGAGCTATGAGCCAAGACTTTAGTTGGGAGAAGTCAGCCAGGGAATATATCAATATGTACCAAGATCTGGTAGGATTACCGGCAGAAGTACCTCAACATGTACCACAAGACAACCATTTAGTTGTTGCCAGCTAGACAGAACATTCCATAAGTTACACCTATTCTGTTACTGTGAACAGTGATCACTAAGGATGGCTAATTTGGTAGTGATCAACAAGTAGTGATTTGGCTACAGTCTGGTCAAAGTAACAGGAGCTAAAATCACTACTTGTGTACCACTACCGCTAATTTAATATGGCTAATTTAGTTTTAAATTAGTAAAATTACCATGGCCTTCCCTTAGTGGATTGGTGCTACAGCTGTTTCAAATTAGGTGCATGACTACTAGACTGCATGACTACTAGACAGAGAACCTTAGGGGGGGTTGCTATGAAGATTATGGGGAAACCGGTATTAAAACCCAAGCGCAGCAATTATTCTAAGTACCAAGGACGGTGGAGCCGCCTAGAGGGCAAGATTTTCCCTCCTCAAGGCTCTAACCGAACAATCTCTCCTTCATTCCTCAACCGCAAATCTCTAGCTCAAGTCATGCCCTGGGGGGTAGCCATGTTGCTCTCCCCAACTGGGCTACCAGCAATAGCACAAATCACCTCAGCAGAAGACAGTGCAGGGACAATTGTAACTCCTAATGGTCAAAGCTTCGATATTACTGGTGGTAGCCTCTCTAGTGGCGATAAACCGAATCTGTTCCACAGTTTTGAGGAATTTGGACTCGATTCCGGTCAGATTGCCAATTTTATCTCTAATAATCCCCAGGTTAGGAATATTTTGGGACGAGTCGTAGGCGGTGATCCCTCAATTATTAATGGTCTAATTAAAATCACAAGCGGTGGCAGCCCTAACTTATACTTAATGAACCCAGCAGGAATTATTTTTGGGGCTGGTGCTCGAATAAATGTCCCTGCTTCCTTTACAGCAACCACAGCGACTGGGATTGGCTTTGAGGACGGGAATTGGTTTGATGCCTTTGGTGACAATAATAATTACCAGAACTTAATTGGTGACCCCACTAGCTTTGCCTTTGATTTAGCCCAACAAAGAAGTATCATTAACGCTGGTGAGCTGGAAGTGCCAGACAATAGCACTATCGCCTTGATCGGGGGTAGTGTGATTAACACTGGGCAAGTGAAGGCACCGGGAGGCAATATTACTATCGCTGCTGTACCAGGGGAAAGTCTGGTTAAGATTTCTCAATCTGGAAATTTGTTGAATCTAGAGATTGACCCCCCTCGTACACCAAATGGGCAACCATTAATTACCGCACTAGATATACCAGAGCTACTGACAGGACAAGCCCAAGGCATTGAGACGGGACTCAGTGCCAATTCCAATGGAACCGTGCAGCTGACAGATTCTGGCACCACAGTTCCCACTGAGACAGGAACAACCATTGTCTCGGGGACCCTAGATGTTTCCAGCCCAGAACTTAGGCGACGCAGTGTAACAGTATTAGGCGATCGCATTGCTGTAATTAATGCCACCATTGACTCTTCCGGCGGTAATGGTGGCCAGGTGTGGATTGGGAAGCACCCCCAAGACAATCCAGACAATGTAAATTTAAATGCCAATCGCACCTTTGTCAGCGGTGATTCCTTGATTAAGGCTGATGGAGAAGCGGCAGATAGAGACGGAGGTCGAGTTACTGTCTGGTCAGAGGAAACCACAGCATTCTATGGCGAGATTACTGCCCGTGGCGCTGGAGAGCAAACTTCATTGTCCCCATTGTCCCCAGATGCTGGGACAGTTGAGATATCTAGCCAACAGACTTTAATCTTTGATGGCACAAAAGTTGATGTCACCGCCCCTCTTGGTGAAAACGGCACGATTACATTCGACCACAATAACATTAGTATTGTACCTGGGACAGGGATTGCTGGTCAGCAGCTAGCAGATAATCCCCTTGGTTTTGATGTGATGGAAATTTTGTCGGGGGATGGGGGGACATCTGGCTTTACCCTTGGCGCGAATGCCCTAGAACAAGTTTTGGGCAACATTGTTCTGAATACTAGTAATGATATTACCGCCCCTAACGTGTCTCTGAACTTTTCTGGAGATATCACCATTAATGGCGTTAATGTCACTCTAGGTGATATCAAGACAAATGGGGGAGCGATTACAATCACAGCGTCTGAGGCTCTGAGCACAGAAGAGCTTAACTCATCAACAACAGTTGGCAAGGGAGGGGATGTTACCCTCGATGGCGATAATATTCAGGTTAGCTGGATCAATGCCCAAGGTGGTATTGATGGGAAAGGCGGCAATGTGGAAATTACCACAGAAGGTTTTTTTAGAGCCACTGGGACGTTTGACACCTTAATCGAGGGCAAAGAAACAGCAGTCAGCATTGCTACAGTTGGGGGAGATGGTGGAGGAAAAATCACCATCAGTCATGGGGGAAACGGGCAAACCCCCTTTGAGGTGGGAAATAGTATTACTAATGGTACAGAGGGAGCTATTTCTACAGGTGATTCTACCATTCTTCCACCAGAATCCTTTTTGACTTCAACGAGCTCAGATTCAGGTGATATAGAAATTAATACTGGGGAGCCATCTTCAAATGCGACTAGCGCAGGTCAAGCAATGGCTACCAATTTGTTGGGGAATTCTTCGACTAGCGCAGGTCAAGCAATGGCTACCAATTTGCTCGGTAATTCTTCGACTAGCGCAGGTCAAGCAATGGCTGAAGATGTGATTTCAAATTCGACTAGCCAAGGTCAAGCAATGGCTGAAGATGTGATTTCAAATTCGACTAGCCAAGGTCAAGCAATGGCTACCAATCCCTATTCAAATCCGGCTAATATATTCCCCAGTCGCCCTCAACTATATCAGTATTCCCTTGAATTCTTACCAATTCTTACTCAACCAAAGCCTCAGGCAATTGCTCCCAAAACAGAATACACTCAAATAAACCATAAAAATACTAAATTAGAACCTAATTATAATCTTAAAAACCTTGAGTTTGTTAATTTTCCCCCTAAATCGAATTTAATCAACATTTATTACAATCAACCAGCACCACAGACTATAGCAGAGATTACTAATACTAATAGTACTAATATTAGTCAATCACTGGCACAATCAGTCCCACAGCAAGTTACCAGTAAATCCTCTAAATCTACCCTAGAAGCTGAAGCTGATGTTAAACAACTTGAGGGAGGCTTTACCTATGCCTTTGAAAAACATCTAGGCATTAGCAACACTCCCATAGTCACCCT
This sequence comes from Moorena sp. SIO4A1, assembly GCF_010672065.1. Lineage (NCBI taxonomy): Bacteria > Bacillati > Cyanobacteriota > Cyanophyceae > Coleofasciculales > Coleofasciculaceae > Moorena > Moorena sp. SIO4A1. The sequence continues at coordinate 63,896 of NZ_JAAHHX010000003.1, forward strand.
GGAAGAAGCCCAAGCCCACCTGCGCCAGATTGAAAATATTACTGGACTCAAACCAGCCCTAATTTACCTCTTCTTTAAACCAGAATTTAAACCGGAAACTACTAAGGGCAATCTAGTCAATTCTAAAGGATTGACGTCAACCAAACCGGAACGAGAGAGAACGGAAAATCGGCAAAAGACTAGGTCACACTGGCAAGAAAATCTCGATACACAGCTGGAATTACTAGTCGTTACGGCTTCGGGAGCAGTAATTCGAAAACAGGTGCAGGGAGCAACGCGATCGCAAGTTCTCTCTGTTGCTCGGGAATTCCACAGGAGTATCACCAATCTCGAAAGCGCAAATGTCTACCTACCCTTGGCTCAGCAGTTGTATCGTTGGTTGATTGATCCAGTAGAGCAGGAGCTAAAAGCCCAAAAAATAAATAATCTTGCCTTTATCATGGACGTTGGTTTGCGCTCCTTACCCATGGCAGCACTTCATGATGGCACTGGGTTTCTTGTAGAACGATATAGCCTTGGTTTGATGCCAACTCTATCATTAACCAACATGAACTATGTAGACATTAGGAAATTTCAAGTCTTGGCGATGGGAGCATCCCAGTTTAAGAACAAAAACCCATTACCAGCAGTTCCTGTAGAGTTATCGATGGTTACAGAACAACTGTGGTCAGGAAAGGCATTACTTAACGAAGCGTTCACCGTAGCAAATTTGATAAAAGCTCGTGCCTCACAACCCTTTGGTATCGTTCATTTGGCTACCCATAGTGAATTTTTAGCCGGTAAGCCAAGTAATTCCTACATCCAGCTGTGGGATACCAAGCTGCAACTTAACCAGTTGCCTAAACTAGGCTTAAGTAAGCCTAAGGTGGAGTTGTTGGTCTTAAGTGCCTGTCGTACTGCCTTAGGAGACGAGCAAGCCGAATTAGGATTTGCCGGTCTAGCAGTGCTAGCGGGGGTCAAGTCCGCATTGGGAAGTCTCTGGTATGTCAGCGATGAGGGTACCCTGGGGCTAATGACAACGTTTTACGAAAAATTACAGCAACTCCCAGTCAAAGCCGAGGCTATACGGAAAGCTCAGTTAAATTTGCTCAGGGGCACAGTACGTCTCGAGAGAGGGCAGTTGGTAACGGATCAGGGCAGTTTTCCTTTACCGCCAGCGTTAGCTAAGTTGCCAGATGTGGAGTTACGACATCCCTACTATTGGAGCGCTTTTACCCTAATTGGTAACCCTTGGTAATGTTTGATCCTGATTAACAACTCCTGCTACAGAATAGTTAAGCTGAATAATTTGACTGATAGTTATCCTGGTTTTTCCTTGATCCTTGATTGTCAACAAGTGAGAAACGAAACCTAGGTGGTGTCAACCATTCTGCACCACTTAAGGTTAGCATAGGTGGGAGTTGAACTGAAGTTTCATGGACTTAAAGGCAGGCACAGTCTTGCACAACGGCAAATATGTTCTTCATAGCCAGCTAGGCAAAGGTGTCTTTAGCATCACCTACCTAGCCATCAACGCTGAGTCTGGTCAAACCGTCGTGATCAAAACCCTCAGCGACAATCTGTGCCACCATCCCCATGGTGACCAGTTCAAGCGGCAATTTCTTGCCCTTGGTAGGCTCTTGAGCGGCTGTCAGCATCAGCATTTAGTCAGGGTAATCGAATCCTTTGAAGCTGACGGACGACCTTACCTAGTCATGGAATATATTCCGGGGCAGAGGTTAGCTGAACTCATCCAAGCCAATTTGGTTCCAGAAGCTCAAGCTATTGCATACATTCGTCAAATTGGCGATGCCCTTAGTATCTTACATCAAAAGGGTTTGCTGCATCTAGATGTTAGACCAGAAAATATCATTCTGCGTCAAGATACCGATACACTAGTGCTATGTGAGTTTGGTATTACTAGTCAACTCACCCTAGGAGTCAGGCAAACCCACGCCAGTTTAATTGCTGCTGGGTATAGCGCCCCGGAACAGTACATTTCTAAAGGGCAACTTTCCCAGGCAACCGATGTCTATTCCTTAACCGCAACCTTTTACTGCTTGCTTACTGGAAACCCACCCCTACCTGCACCAGTCAGGGAAGTATTGCATGCCCAGGAAGGTTTCTATATTCTTTTCCTGCCGGACTTACCACCATGTCCACAAAACCTAACTCCAGTAGTTAAACAAGCAGTCTGGCGTGGCTTGCACATGGTCACCAATCAACGTCCTAAAACTGTAGAAGCTTGGTTATCGCTGCTGCCAACTCAGGAAAAAGTGCCTCAAAGCAGTTCTCAGTTGAAAGTGCTGAGTCCTCAGCAAAAGTCATTAATTGCCCCAAAACTGAGCATTAAGACCTCAAAACTGAGCACTCAGACTTCAAAACTGAGCACTCAGACCTCAAAACTGAGCACTCAGACCTTAGCTGTTCTCAAAACTGTCCACGCCAAGCTCAAAACTCAAACCTCAAAACTCAAAACTACCAAAGCTGGATTCCCACTGAAAGCCCTACTGATGACCGGTGCCCTTGCCGCCTCAGCCGGATTAGGATTTGGTTTCGCACTGCGAATTAACTCTCAAAAAGAACCTGGTTCTACCATCTTCCACACCGATCAATCCTTCCCTCCTCGCAGCAATTGGCCTTTGTCAGAACCCCAACTCTGAAACACTTTCAACCTGATCAAGGTGCTTTATTCATATTCATACTTCCACAGGACTTACAGCACACTGGCCACCAAACGCACTTAATAATTAGTAGGGCTACGAAGGAAAAGTTACTGCCTAAGTCCTGTGAGATTTAAATACATAAAATGATATAATATGTGATTTTTAAATTATAACGACATGGGATATTGCACAAACTGAGGATATACGAGGCAAGCAACTGGATTTGAATTAAGTCATAATCCTGGGCAAGTACGTTATAATTTGTTACGTAAGCTAAAGAAACTTATCAATGAGTAACTCTGTAATTCATGCCTTTTTTCTGGGTAGGGCTGCAGCTCAAGCCATTAATCGGCAGCTCGAGGATGCTCTAACCAATGCCCTGAGTGAGTTAGGCAAGTTTGATGCTGAGCAGCGTGAGCGACTGCGGCAGTTTACCGAGCAGGTAATAGAAAGTGCCAATCGCGAAGCCGGAGCAGAAGCTGATTCTACTATTAGTAGTAAAACAGCTAGTAACACAGCTAGTAACACAGGGAAAACAGGATCGAAGCCAGCTGATCTGCAAGCCATGATTGATGAGCTGCGAGCAGAAATTGCCAGCTTGCGTACTGAATTAAAAAACTATGGCAAGCAATCTTGATAAGATTTATCGTTACTACCCTAGATTATCTACAGAAGTGAGTAGTTTCGACATAATTTTTAATAACCTGCTATTTTTTTGATAAAAACCTTACAGAGAAATCCGAGTGTCTGCTCTTTCTCAAAACTCTATTAACCTTACAATAAATCAGGAACGCAATGTGTCTAGCCAAAGTTCTATAGGTAAGCAATACAGCGAAAAAGCTTATCGGTGGAATCAAGAAAATTACTCCCGTCAAAGGCGTTTTATTGATATTTGGCGTTTTGTTTTAACCCTCATCACTGGGTTGTGGCTTGATGGTAAACCTTGGAGTTATCGGGGAGGATATACAGAGCAAAAGCACGCATATAGACGCAAAACACAAGCTATCTGGATTCGAGATACATTCTTAGATCTAGGACCAACGTTTATCAAAGTTGGACAGTTATTCTCCACCCGTGCCGATTTATTCCCTAGTGAGTATGTAGAAGAACTGAGCAAACTACAAGACCGGGTTCCTGCCTTTAGTTACGAGCAAGTTGAGCAGATCATCCAGGAAGATTTAGGCAAGCCCATCAAGGAACTGTTCAGTGCTTTTGACCCAATTCCTCTGGCGGCGGCTAGCTTAGGGCAAGTTCACAAAGCTCAACTTCGCAGTGGTGAAGAGGTAGCGATTAAGGTCCAAAGACCAGGCTTAAAAAAACTGTTTACCATTGATTTAAAAATTCTCAAGGGGATCGCCTATTACTTTCAAAACCATCCAGACTGGGGGCGTGGTCGGGACTGGAGCGGGATTTATGAAGAGTGCTGTCGTATTCTTTGGGAAGAAATTGATTATCTTAATGAAGGCCGAAACGCAGATACGTTTCGCCGCAACTTCCGCAACTATGACTGGGTGAAGGTACCCCGTATCTACTGGCGCTATACCTCATCACGAGTTTTGACCCTAGAATTTTTACCAGGGATTAAGATTAGTAGTTACGAAGCTCTAGAAGCAGCTGGTCTAGACCGCAAATTAATCGCTCGTCTGGGAGCAGAAGCTTACCTACAGCAGTTGCTAAATGATGGCTTCTTCCATGCTGACCCCCATCCAGGAAATATTGCGGTTAGTCATCAGGGTTCCCTGATCTTTTACGACTTTGGCATGATGGGGCAGATTAAGGCCAATGTGCGCGAGCAACTTATGGAAACCCTGTTTGGCATTGCCCAAAAAGACGGCGACCGAGTGGTGACTTCCCTAATTGAATTGGGTGCGCTCTCACCAGTGAGTGATATGGGACCGGTAAGGCGCTCAGTTCAGTACATGCTGGATAATTTCATGGATAAGCCCTTTGAGGATCAATCGATCACTAACATCAGCGATGACCTCTACGAAATTGCCTATGGCCAGCCTTTTCGATTCCCAGCAACCTTCACATTTGTGATGCGAGCCTTTTCTACACTGGAAGGAGTGGGTAAAGGCTTAGACCCCGAATTTAATTTTATGGAAGTTGCAAAACCCTTCGCACTAGAGATTATGACCAACGGCAACACTCCCGACAACAATAGCTTTATTAATGAACTGGGACGCCAAGCCGCACAGATGAGTAGTACAGCATTAGGTTTGCCCCAACGCATTGAAAGTACTATTGAAAAATTAGAAAGAGGAGACCTGCGCATTCGAGTGCGCTCTATTGAATCAGACCGGGTTTTACGACGGCTGAGTGGTATTCAGTTGGGAACCAACTATACTTTATTAATCAGTGCCTTCACCCTTTCGGCTACTATATTATTTGTCAATGGTAATGTCGTACTAGCCTTAGTAGTCGTTTTGGTGGCAGCTATGTTAGGATTTGCCTTAATTAGGTTGCTCCGACGGCTTGACCGGTTTGATCGCATGTTTTAGTTGTTGTAAAGTCGTAATAGCTCCTTATCCCACGATCTATCCACCGTAGTAGCAAGTACTAGGAGGGAAAATCGTTGGATGTTTCGGCATTTATCCGGACATTGTTGGACATTTCCTTAATTCAACTGAATCAGGTCGATAATAATCATGTTTCTATCCATCAAAATCAAACTGAAGCTCACAGACGAGCAGAAAGCATCAAGCCAGTAAACAACCGATGTGATGAAAAGTTGCTTCGCCGGTATTACAGATCCGGGCTTACTACGTACAGTTAACCAAGATGACTACTACATAGACCCGGACGGTCGCTTCTTTATTGTTGCCGACGGCATGGGTGGTCATGCCGGTGGACAAGAGGCAAGTAAAATCGCCACTGAGGCGATTAAGACTTATTTGAATAAAGATTGGAACTCTCAAACTCCTTCTGATGAGTTACTAGAACAAGCGATCTATCAGGCCAATCAGGCTATCCTCAACGATCAGCAAACTCATCCAGAACGGTCAGATATGGGAACCACTGCCGTAGTGGTGATGTTCCGTCAAGACCAGTGTTGGTTTTCTCATGTAGGAGATTCTCGCCTCTATCGGTTCCGAAATTCTAAGTTAGAGAAGATTACAGAAGACCACACCTGGGTAGCCAGAGCCGTTAAGTTGGGAGAACTAACAGCTAAACAGGCTCGGATGCATCCCTGGCGTCATGTTCTGTCTCAATGTCTAGGCAGAAAGGACTTACCTAAAGTCAATGTCTATCGGATAGAAGTTAAATTATGCGATCGCCTTTTGCTTTGTAGCGATGGACTCACCGAAGAACTTTCCGATGAATTGATTGCTTCCTCTCTCCAAGATAGTTCAAGTATTGAGCAGGCTCTGGATATCCTTGTTGAAGCAGCTAAAGAAGAAGGCGGTAGGGATAACATTACTGTGGTTATTGTAGAGATTGGGGAAAGGATGAATGGTGTTGGGTGAAAAGTGTTGGGTGAAGGTGCGTTATTAACACACCCTACAGGTAGAGTTACTTCGTAAATACAGCTTGGATATACCAGTTACTAGCACTGAGGTAAAACAGAAAGCTCGCTCGCTGGGCTTTCATAAGGTCGGAATTGCAGCTGTGGATGTTGATCATCATGACTCAGCAGAGCAAAACTTGAAGGCTTGGCTAGCGTTAGGGTATCAAGCAGACATGGCTTGGATGGCAAATCCTCGACGCTTGGGTATTCGTGGCTGTATGCCAGAGGTGAAGTCGGTAATTTGTGTTGCTCTCAACTACTACACCCCTCACCAGCGTCCCGAAAACCCTGAGTATGGGAAAATCTCCCGTTACGGTTGGGGCAGAGATTACCACAAGGTCATGCATAAAAAATTGAAGGAATTGACCTTTTGGTTACAAGCACAAGCAGAAGAAATCCAGGTGCGTTACTATGCTGATACAGGGCCAGTACAAGATAAAGTCTGGGCGCAGCGCTCAGGTATTGGTTGGATTGCTAAAAATGGTAATGTAATTACGCGGGAGTATGGCAGTTGGGTATTTTTAGGGGAAGTGTTGACTAACCTAGCCTTGACCCCAGATACCCCTCACACTTCACACTGTGGTAGCTGTACCCGCTGTATTCAAGCCTGCCCAACGGGTGCTATTACCAAACCGTTTGTCGTTGATGCCAACCGCTGCATCGCTTATCATACCATTGAGAATCGGGCTGAAAACTTGCCGGAATCGATTAAACCCCATTTAGAAGGCTGGGTTGCTGGTTGCGACATCTGTCAAGATGTTTGCCCCTGGAACCAACGTTTTGCTAAAGAAACTGATGTGGTAGAGTTTCAGCCCTACCCTTGGAATGTGGCTCCTCGACTCACAGAATTAGCTACTATATCTGATCAGGAGTGGAATCGACGGTTTCCAGCTTCTGCGCTGCGGCGTATTAAGCCAAATATGCTACGGCGCAATGCCCAAGCTAATATTGATGCATCTCAAAAATCGGTTGACTAGTCTGACTAGTCATTGATTACTTCGGTGGCGGGTGGCGAATTGCGAATTGCGAATTGTTAATTGTTAATTGCTCAATGAGTGTAAAAGTAATTCTTTTTGATTTTGATGGGACTCTGGCTGATACCCTTACTGCCATTGTCAAGATTAGTAATAGCTTAGCGGGAGAATTTGGATATCAGCCCACATCAGCTGAAAAATTGGAGCAAGTTAGACATTTAAGCTCTAGGGAAATTATTAAGCAATCGGGTATTTCGAGGTTTATAATCCCGTTTTTGTTGAAAAAAGTCCAAAAAATCTTACGCGAAGATATTCAAAGTTTAACTCCTATTCCTGGAATAATAGACGTTTTAAACGATTTGAAATATGAAGGTTACCAATTAGGGATATTGACATCTAACTCGGCAGAAAACGTTAACCTTTTCCTGGAAAATAATTCTTGGGTAAAGCTTTTTGATTTTGTTGACTCAGGCAGTCCCATCTTTGGAAAAGAAAAAGTTATTCGTAAATTCCTAAAAAAACATAATTTAAATCCTGGTGATGTGATCTATGTGGGAGATGAAACTAGGGATATTGAGGCAGCTAAGAAAAATACTATTAAAGTAGTTGCTGTCAGTTGGGGATTTAATTATAAAGAAGTCCTAGCTCAATACAAACCAGATTTTTTGATCGACGAACCCCAGGATTTATATGAAGTAGTATCTAATTTAGATCAATCAAAAGTTAAATCAAAAGTAGTTTGTTATTAGTAATTATTTACTGGTTACTTATTACTTGTTAATTTACCAATGACAATTTTATCTCAGCCGATTTTAAATCACATCTTGAACTACTACCAATAGTCCGCCAGGGATGAAAATCCCACCGCGAGTAAATCAAGTCCTCTCAAGAGGACTAAATGCTTGTTAGATCAAGCTTTAAGTCTATATATAGCCAATCCAATAGATTGTATAAAGCCAGGTTATATAAGAATTGGATTGGCTTGTATTATCGTTTTTTTATCTGAATTATAGATTAGTTTACCCATCAATTGATACCGTAACCAGCTATAGCTCAAAAGACTATGGTCAAGTAACAATGCTTACTGCTGTTAATCATATACTGATCATTTTGTCAACTTCTATAAATCTCCACTACACCTGACACCCAGTCTTAACCGACAAGCTTGGTGCGTAAGTCCTGAAATTAACCAATTGCCGTTGTTGGATAAAAGTTGAATTAAATCGTCAATTTAAGCTGAAAAACTCAATTTGAGTGGAAAATAGGAATATAGAGCAGGATTAGCGAAGAGCAACGTGAAATATTTCTTTTTATCGGAAGGCTGGATAGTCGGGCGCGTTTGGGAGTTTGGAGGTCTTTGGAACGAAAACGCTTGGCGACGCCTGCCAGAAATTAAGCAAATTAACCTTTCTATCCTAGAGCAAGGAGAAAAATTGTGGCTCTATCAGGTTGAAGACCTTGTGGTTATGGTTGAAGTCAAACCCATGGCTAACACCTCACCTGAGTCAGCAAAAACTATTGGTCAAGTTGTCCTAAAACGCTTGATCACTGCTGAGCAAGTTATCGAGCGCTTAGCGATGACACATACTGAAATCATGGTAGGGGGCAAAGGTTAACTGGTACAGGGAAAAGGCACCAGGGAACAAGGAAAAAGAGGGAGAAGAGGGTAAGGATAAGGAATGATGAAGAAGTTATACTTTTGATTGCGACTTGTGATCAAAGTTATAGCTAGGGTTAGCAATTAATCAAAAAACCCTAGCCATAGGATTGAACCCTAATACCGAGTTGTAATACCGAGTGGCATATCAATAGCCCTTTGATCCCCAGCTTTCGCGAACTCCAGACTCTGCCCCCTCTTCCCCCTCCCCTCTTAAGTGCTGTAGGTGATATCGTTTGAACTCAACTCGACTGGGCATAAGTTCTAGCCTTGTGCCTTTTTCCATATACCTTTTTCATGTTGATTTGTGTCCGACTATTACTAATCAGTAAAGAGGCTACCGGACTGAATTTGACAATTTTTAGGTTTTAGAAGCTATATTGCTTAAATTTAGGCAAATACAACGGAAATTTGACCAATATAGCTGGTTAAGCGCTTCCGACCCTAACCTGAGAACATGACCGTTCGCTTGCAATCGGCTCTAACAATAGTTACACTTCTTTAAACAAACTTTAGTTTCATACATACTTTGTCCTACCTAAGTTGCCAATGGCAAAATCTAGGGCGGCTACCAAAGTAGCGATACAGTTAGGTTCACACCTAACCAAGGTCGGTCGGAGAGTGTTAAAGCTCTCCAAACAGTGTCAAATTTGAGAAATCATACCGTAAGCGTTGTCAGATCAGGTTTTTAACCCCTCGAACAACGTGACTCTTAGAATCCCCTGTGTTTCAAGCGGGGGAGACTTCAAGGGGATTTCTAACATATTGATCAAAAGAAGCGTCGAAGTAAAAACTCTATATTAGGAGGAGCGTAGTCAATGGGACTACCCTGGTACCGAGTACACACGGTCGTCCTGAATGATCCAGGACGTCTGCTAGCTGTGCACTTGATGCATACAGCCCTGGTGGCAGGCTGGGCTGGTTCAATGGCCCTGTACGAATTGGCAATTTTTGATCCGAGTGACCCGGTTCTTAACCCTATGTGGCGTCAGGGGATGTTCGTCATGCCCTTTATGGCTCGTCTAGGGGTTACTGATTCCTGGGGGGGCTGGAGTATCACTGGTGAAACTGTAACCAATGCGGGCTTATGGTCTTTTGAAGGTGTCGCTGCAACTCATATTATCCTTTCTGGTTTATTGTTCCTGGCTGCCGTATGGCACTGGGTTTACTGGGATTTAGATGTGTTCAGAGACCCACGGAGTGGCGACCCAGCTCTCGATTTGCCAAAAATTTTTGGCATTCACCTGTTCTTATCTGGTTTACTCTGCTTTGGCTTTGGTGCCTTTCACTTGACTGGGCTTTGGGGGCCTGGGATGTGGGTATCTGATGCTTATGGTCTCACTGGTAGTGTTCAAGCGATCGCACCAGAATGGGGACCAGCAGGCTTTAACCCCTATAACCCTGGAGGTATTGTCGCTCACCATATCGCTGCTGGTGTTGTTGGGGTTATTGCTGGTTTATTCCACTTAACAGTACGACCACCAGAGCGCTTGTTTAAAGCTCTACGGATGGGGAATATCGAAACGGTACTCTCCAGCAGTATCGCCGCTGTGTTTTTTGCTGCATTTGTAGTAGCAGGCACCATGTGGTACGGCAGTGCTGCTACCCCAATTGAACTGTTTGGTCCAACTCGCTATCAGTGGGATCAGGGGTATTTCCAACAGGAAATTAACCAACGGGTACAAGCTGAATTGGCTGATGGTGCTAGCTTGTCAGAAGCTTGGTCATCGATTCCAGAGAAGCTGGCATTCTATGACTATATCGGCAACTCCCCTGCCAAAGGTGGTTTGTTCCGTACAGGTCCGATGGACAAAGGGGATGGCATTGCTGAAGGTTGGCTAGGTCATGCGGTGTTCACAGACAGTGAAGGTCGGGAGCTGACCGTTCGTCGGATGCCGAACTTCTTTGAAACCTTCCCGATCATTTTGACCGATGCTAATGGTGTAGTTCGTGCGGACATACCTTTCCGACGGGCTGAATCTAGGTATAGTTTCGAGCAAGCTGGTGTCACTGCTAGCTTCTACGGTGGAGTTCTTGATGGTCAAACCTTTACTGACCCCTTCGATGTGAAGCAATACGCTCGTACTGCTCAGCTGGGTGAGGGCTTTGAATTTGACCGCGAAACCCTAAACTCTGATGGTGTATTCCGCACTAGTACTCGGGGTTGGTTCACCTTTGGTCATGCTGTCTTTGCACTGTTGTTCTTCTTTGGGCACATCTGGCATGGCTCACGCACTCTCTATCGAGATGTGTTTGCTGGTGTCGATCCTGACCTAGAGGAAGAGCAAGTCGAGTGGGGCTTCTTCCAGAAGCTTGGTGATAAGACTACCCGTAGGACAGAGCCTATCTAGAGGTTAAATCTCTCCTATCACAGTTTGACTCAAAAGCAAAAGGCAGAAGAAAAGAAATTTTTCTTTTGCCTTTTTGCTATTTCTGTGGTCCATGCAAGGTAGACTGATAAGTGAGGAGATAATCAGGAATTATAGCTATGGAATCAGTTGCTTATATCTTAATCTTGACCTTAGCCCTAGGCACCCTATTTTTTGCCATTGCTTTTCGGGAACCCCCTAAGATTGGGAAGTAGTTTACCTCGATTTCTCAGATCGAAATTCAACAGTTCTGTGGATGCTCTGAGCCGCAATAGCCTGTCATGAGCCTATAGGATATAGGTAAGTGGACAGGTATATATCGGCTCATCTTCCATCTAATTGTTAGACTTGTTATTTTGAAAGTATCGACTCTTAGGGCGTTCCAAATATCTGCCGCCAATCAGTCCACTCAGCAAGAAAAAAAATTATCTTATGCGATGCCCCTCTTGTCACCACACCGAGAGCCGCGTTCTTGAGTCTCGTTCTACTGAGGCAGGAAAAAGTGTGAGGCGACGCCGGGAGTGTTTGGGATGCAAACATCGCTTCACGACATATGAGCGGATCGAATTTGTGCCAATAACTGTGATCAAGCGGGATGGCAAGCGGGAATCATTTGACCGTTCCAAGTTGTTACGAGGAATTATACGTGCTTGTGAAAAAACAGGCATTCTCCAAAAACGCCTAGAAGCATTGGTTGATGAGATTGAAGCAGAATTGCAACAGCGATTTGGTCGGGAAGTCATCAGTCACGAAATTGGTGAGTTAGTCTTGCGCTACCTACGTTCGGAGAGTGAAGTGGCTTATGTACGCTTTGCTTCGGTCTATGGAAAATTTCAAGGGATTAGAGATTTTGTCACTACCCTAGAGGATCTCCAACAGGAAGATTTACCAATGGAAATCCCCCAGGTTCCGCCAACCCCCTCAGATCATGTAGAAGAAATAAAGACATCGACTTCGGTGTAATTGATCAGATGTTTGTTCATGGTTGACGGTTGATGGTTGACTCTCAAACCTACAAGGTCAACTAGTGGTCTCGTGTCCAGTTGTATGGTTACCATTTGTAGAGATGTTCCAGGCAAGGTCTCTACAGGAGGAAGGATTAAGAAACAAACCAGCGTGAGGTTTGGAAACCCGATCTAGGCAAGAGCAGGTTACCGATGCTACCGGACTTAATATGAGTTTCTTACAGCTAAAGCCAGATTTTAGGGAGCTAGACTAGAAAGTGAAAGAATTTTCAACTCAAGGGCGTGAATTCTATTGAAGCCTAACTAGGTTTACCCAGGAGTTGAGTCAAGGCAAGACCAAAGAGCAAACAGCCATGAAGAAACGTTTCTGGATGAGAGCATGGATGGCTAATGCAGAGGTAAACACCTCTCCACATCCGCTGGCAAATCCTTCGGTTAGATTACAGCAACCTCAGGAAAACCGCAAGTTAGTCAAATTCTGGCGTATTGCTGCCAGTTTGCTCCTTTGGCAAGGGGTGATACTGGGTACCCCAGCCCAAGCACAGCTTAAAGAAGAGAAATCTCTAACCTATAGTGAGCTATTAAAGAAAGTTAAAAATAGGGAAGTCACTAAAATAGAAATCGATGAAGCCACTAAGATTGCTAAAGTTAGCCTAAAGGAGGCCAAGGAGAATGAACCTCCTCAACGAGTTGCTTTGTTCGATCAAAACTCCTTGCTACTCAAGGAACTCCGTCAACAGAATGTTCCCACTGAAATTAAGCGCTCTGCGGATAACTCAGCCGCTTTAGGTCTAATTGCCAACTTATTTTTGCTTCTGTTGTTACTAGCAGGCTTGATGATGATCCTGCGACGCTCTGCGAGTAATTCTGGTCAAGCCTTAAACTTTGGCAAATCCCGAGCACGGTTTCAGATGGAAGCCAAAACCGGGGTTCTGTTTGATGATGTAGCAGGTATTCAAGAAGCTAAAGAGGAATTGCAAGAAGTCGTCACATTCCTCAAACAACCAGAACGCTTTACTGCTGTTGGAGCACGCATCCCGAAAGGTGTGCTGCTAGTGGGTCCTCCAGGAACTGGTAAAACTCTGTTAGCCAAAGCGATCGCTGGTGAAGCAGGAGTTCCCTTCTTTAGCATCTCTGGTTCCGAATTCGTGGAAATGTTTGTGGGTGTTGGTGCCTCCCGTGTTCGTGACTTGTTCAGAAAAGCCAAAGAAAATGCCCCTTGCTTGGTCTTCATTGATGAAATTGATGCGGTAGGACGGCAACGGGGAGCAGGGATTGGCGGTGGAAACGATGAGCGGGAGCAAACCCTTAACCAATTGCTCACGGAAATGGATGGGTTTGAAGGGAACACAGGTATTATTATTATTGCTGCCACTAATCGCCCAGATGTCCTGGATGCTGCACTATTACGTCCTGGACGCTTTGACAGACAAGTCATTGTGGATTACCCTGACTACAAAGGCAGGAATAACATTCTGGAAGTCCACGCTCGCAACAAAAAGATTGACCCTGAGGTTTGTCTAGAAACTGTTGCTAAGCGTACCCCTGGGTTTACTGGTGCTGACTTAGCCAACCTACTCAACGAAGCGGCAATCCTGACTGCTCGCCGCCGCAAAGATGCTATCACTATGCTCGAGATCAATGATGCTATTGACCGGGTGGTGGCTGGGATGGAAGGCACTCCTCTAGTGGACAGCAAGAATAAGCGATTAATTGCCTACCATGAAGTAGGACATGCTGTAATTTCTACCCTCCTACCGGATCACGACCCGGTACAGAAAGTAACCCTAATTCCCCGAGGGCAAGCCCGTGGTTTGACCTGGTTTATTCCTGATGAAGAACAAGGTTTGATTACTCGGGCTCAACTCAAAGCCCAAATCACTGCTACTTTAGGGGGTAGAGCGGCAGAAGAAGAAATTTTTGGTGAGGCTGAAGTTACGACTGGTGCTGTTGGGGACTTGCGACAAGTTACCTCACGAGCACGGCAGATGGTAACCCGCTTTGGAATGAGTGATTTGGGTCCTCTGTCCTTAGAAGACCCAGGGGGAGAAGTCTTTCTAGGGGGTAATGTGATTAATAGGGCTGAGTACTCAGAGAAAATTGCTGCCCACATTGATGCCCAGGTTCGCACAATTGTGCAGCATTGCCATGGCCATGCTCGTCAATTAATCCGGGAAAATCGGGTAATAATTGACCGATTAGTAGACCTGTTGATAGATCAAGAAACTATCGAAGGAGACCAGTTACGCAGAATTATAGAAGAACACACCCAGATGCACAAGGAACAATTGGTAGTTTCGTAGTTTGCACTAAAAAGATCAAAGGCATGCATGTTTGAAATATGTTAATGGTTAATGGCCATTAACCATTAACATTTGTCCCAATCAAGCTCGTGTTTTATACATTGCCCGCAGCACCTGGGCTGGGTCAACGTATTGCTTGCCATACTTCAATCCCCAGTGCAGATGAGGACCGGTGGTACGACCAGTCATCCCTACTCGACCGATTCTGGCTCCAGAAGGCAACAGTTGGCCTTCCTTGATCTGAATGCCACCGGAGTTGTCAATTAAATAGCGAGTACCTCCATTTTTAACTGCGTATCCTTTCATGTGACAGTAGATGTGCTGCCACTTGCCTGATTGGATAGTTATTGAGGTGCCGCAAGCAGTACCATCAGAAATTTTAATAACCTTACCACTCCACCAGTTACGAATATAGCTTCCTTCAGGGGCAGCTATGTCTAAACCTCGGTGAAATTCCCATCCAGAACCTCTAGGAGAGGGTCGGTAACCGAAGCCAGAGGTGTAGCCCCGGAAGTTTTCTACGGGAAAGGAACCCCCTTTGGCAAAACTTCTTACTCCGGCTACCAAGGTTGAGGGAGGTTCTGATGCAGTTACTCGCTGGCTGGGGAAACTCGAATGGGTACTTAAACCGATTAAACTCGTTAAACTCAGTCCAGCGAAAATTAGAAGCCTTGATAAATAACCACTGCGCATTAGTTCTAGTCTGGCTTTAGCTAGTTAGGGGTCTTTCCATTTATATCCCTCCAGATCACCTGCGAGCAGCAGGGTGTTTGGGGTTTTTGGGATATTTATCAAAATCTTGAGTTTTGTTAAGATACCTGAATAAGCTAATACAAATTTAACTTGCACAATTTAAGGATTGAATTTTTTATTAAGGGTTGACGGTTAAATGTAAACTGTTTAACTTGATCGCTTTAGTGTTAACTATTAACGGTTAACACTAAAGCGATCAAGTTAAATAAAGCAGTTAAATCTTGGTTAACTTAGTGATTAACAAAACTCGCGGAATTCCCCACCTTCTTTAAAGGTGTTGAAGTTACCGTAAGGATAGGGTCGCCAAAATCGGCAAAGTTTTAACCAAAGGTGCGCTTTCCGTAGGCGAATTAAATTCGCCACGGGTCTTGAAGTTACCGTAAGTGTAGTGGAGCCTTAATACAATAGTTTTAACCATGCATCCTCATAGCCAATCACCTATAAAGGCTCCACTACACCCTTGGCGCGCGTCTGGGGCACCTCTTTTACGCATAATCGACTAACCCTAAAGGCGACCCTAACAATCAGGTTTCATCTCTGGGATGGATAGCCAGACGAGGACTTGTTGCGAATCGTGTTAGAATATAATTGGTCGATGACCCGCCTGACTGACTAAAAGGCTACCTTAAAGGTGTAAAAGTACTAGCAGAGCTCAGGGAAGAGACAAGCCCCAGCTGGTTGACCATAGAGTCGTAATTCCAAGGTGAGTCTGTCGAAAAGAACTATACGTCTGCGGAAGGCGGATGTCTGCCTGTGGACGCTGAGTAAGACCTTTCATCAGCAGGCGCGCTTTCCAATGGCCGGGTTCCCCGGCCATTGGAAAGCGCCTCTGGTTGAGGCGTCGGCGGATGAAGCGGGAAACCCTATTGACGAATAAGACCGTCCCTGATTTGAGTTGAGATTGGAAGCCCCAGCCTCAGCGAAGCAGGCTGGGGTACTTCACCTTGCCCCAGCCTACCCTATGCGTGAACTGATGCTGACTGAATTTTTACCCTTCCGATTTGAGGTGGATACTACCGCGATCGCAGGAGCATCTTTGTGGTCTCTAGCGCTATATTTAAGCCTCTCGTCCTTGAGGCAATGGATTATGGAGCAATTGAACCGCTGGTTTAACTTTGCTGAGGGATTATTTTACATGTCGGCTGAGGAATTTGAACGAACCAGCAAGGTCAGAGAATCTCAAAACGCTTTCTATGCGTCAGTTGTCAGTATTGTGCCTTTTTTAGTCATTGGTGCAGTTTGTAACTACGCCGTCGAAATTAGCCTGGGACACAGTTGGGCAATCAGTATTGGGATTATTGCTTGCATGAGCTGTGGTGTGTATGAATTAGGGCGTCAGTCTGGGAATTGAATTTAGGTAGTCATTGCTCATTTTCGGGCGCGTTCGCGCAGCGTGACCATTCCCGTAGCGTGACCATTCCCGTAGCGTGGCCTTTTGGCCAAGGCCAAGGCCAATCCCATAGTCTCAATCATACTCTCAGTGACTAATCTGGTATCCTGGTCTTGCTCAGGGCATCGTGATCCTGTTGAGTTTTAACTAGAGTTTCTAGATGAGGCAGATTTGCGGTCGGAGTATCGGCTAATGCTTCAGCAGTACTTTGATTCCCTTAGACCTCTCCAAAAACTTGAAAGTATCTCAGGCACTGCTTTTCAGCGCTCAAATTGACCAATTCAATTTTACGTTGAATTAACGCTATAATAGGCTTAACCAGCTATTGATGTTAATTTATCACCAAAACTATGAGCATAAACAACCTCAATTGTTTCAGCACTTTCAGACGCTTTTGTTACTTGTAATACTAAGGATCCTGTTCTCAATCTTACCAAACCACATATTGTCAAAATTACCCCAGAATATTTATTATAATTTAGGCGAAACCTTTCTCCCGCTATTTTAAAAATTTTTACCAACCTAATCACATGTTCTACAAATATTCTGTTTGAAGATAATAGCTTGTTATATTTCTTTTGGTGTGAGGTTAACTCACCATTTCTTGGTTTTTTATGGGGAGTTCTTATTTGTTCTTCTCCTAGATAAGCTTTGTCACCACTCAGTCTTTGCTTATCATCAAATTTTTTTAAACTTTCCCGACAAATATTTATGTCACTTTTGGGGCCTGGTTTACCGACCACTACATCTACAATATCTTCCCCTTTTGGCAACACAATAAATTGATTTTTAAATGTATGGTTTTTCTTCTTGCCAGAATAGAAGGATTTTTGTTGATCATAGTCTGAAGGTCTTTCTCTGACTTGTTCTGCGCTATCTACTATTAACTCATACTCAGTTAAGGCTTCTCGAATTATATCCTCGGATTCTTGGCACTTTTTTACTTGTTCTAACAAAGAAGCTGGTAGAGCTTCCCTGAAAAGAGATTGCCAGTAGTTAAAAGTAGAGTTTGCTTTAGATTCACTCACCTGGAAGTGTAGTCCGAGAAGTTGAAAGTTTATGTGATGTCGTAAGTAAATTAATGTCAAGACTATTTGGTCTTCAATTGATAATTTTTGTCCAGCACCTCCCCCAGGCTTTATTAGCCGGACTTTTTGATTTTCAATTTTTTCTTGATGTTGACGATGTAATAACTTGGCTTGTTCTATCAGTTGAGATAGTTGCTCATAATTTATTCCTACCAATCTTTTTGTTTGTTTAGGATTTTTCTGGATGTAATCCCAAGTATAGCTCATGGTTTTTGAGGTTGATAAAAGTGGTAAATTTTATCTTATTTTACCATAAATTTGTTTTTTGGAGAGGTCTCTTGTTGATCTCGTTCCAACATTCTCAACCAATCCAAAAATTCACTGGTACCTGGTATTTTTTGCCAATTTCTCAATTCCCGCAGTTCCCCAAATTTTTGGATAGCTGCTTCGGATAGGCGTGTAATCTCAGTTTTAAAATGACTCTGGATAATCTGTTTTAGGGTAGCATTTTCTGGAAATTTAAGGTAGTAAAATAAGCAACGACGTAGGAAGGGTTTTGGCAATTCTTTTTGCCTATTACTGGTGATAATAATTAACGGTAAAAAATATATTCGTTCTTCTTTGGTTTTACCTTTTAAAGCATCAAAACGAACGTTTAGTACTTCTTTAATTTGGAATTGCAATCGCTCCAATTCTAAGAGCAAGTCATTAGGTAAATCCCGATCCGCTTTATCAATTTCATCAATTAGAACCACGGAAGGAATGTCATTTTGTGATTGCTGAATTGCCTCGCCCAATTCTCCTAAGTTAACATAATTTCTGCGGTACAAAGGTTGCCTGGGATTACCTGCAGTTTGACGTTCCTGAATGTCATACAACCGACCTATGGCATCATAATCATAAAGTAAATCCTGGGCTCGACTGGTAGAGCGGATGTAGCAGCTGTAGAGGGGATAACCCAGTTCATAGGCAACCGCATAAGCTAATCGCGTTTTCCCGCAGCCTGGGTCACCTTCTAATAATAAAGGACGACGCAGGTAGAGAGCAGTATTAACTGCATCTGCCAAAGCCTTAGAAGCAATGTAAGGTTCTGGCTCTTGCCATGCACCAGGAAGCGGTTTGTAGCGACACTTACCGTCACCTGTGTACTTTCTTCTCCCTAAGTCATCCATAGCACCTTATACGAATTCACTAAAATAATTCTAGAAATAAGATAACAGGAATAAAAAGAAATAACTTGATCAATAATATGTTCGCGATCGCCCAAGGATTACAGTATTATACTTGTGGCTTAATCAGGTAAATAGCACGTAAGGATTCAGCTCTCAGCCTTGGCCAAAGGCCAACGGCTGAATGCTTACAATAGCACTAGGTACGTCGTTAGTGTAAAACTGGCTAACTACTGACCGTGGGCGGATTATGTATGCGATCGCATTCCATCACTCCAGACCTTACCCATCTTCTGATACTCCCGGCGAGTGCCCTGTAACAGATGTTCCATCATCACTGCACTACCTGCCTCAGCTGCTAGAAAAGCTGCTGCTAGGGCAATATTCTTGATATTCCCTCCACTCAATTTGAACTGCCGTGCCAAAAACTCAAAATCTACATCTGCTGACAAGGGGATTTCCTCAGTCCAAATCCCCTCCCAAATGCGCCGACGACTAGCTTCATCCGGTGAGGGAAAGTGTACTGTAAAGGCTAACCTACGCACAAATGCCTCGTCTAAGTTTTGGCGCAGATTTGTTGTCAAAATTGATATCCCCTCATATTCCTCCATCTTCTGCAACAGATACCCAACTTCAATATTGGCGTAGCGGTCATGAGCATCTCGAACTTCAGAGCGTTTGCCAAACAGAGCATCTGCCTCGTCAAACAGAAGGATAGCGTTAGCTGTTTCCGCAGCCATAAAAATGCGGTTCAGATTTTTCTCAGTCTCGCCAATGTACTTACTGACAACTTGGGATAAATCAATTTTGTATAGCTCAAGCTGTAGTTCATTAGCAATCACTTCCGCCGCCATGGTCTTACCTGTGCCTGGTGGACCTGAAAATAGTACATTTAATCCTTTACCAATGGATAGCTTGCGGTGAAAGCCCCATTTCTCATAGACAATATGACGATACTTGGCTTGATTACAAATTTCTTTGAGCTGAGCGAGTTGATCGGGGGGTAAGATAATGTCTTGCCAACTATACTTAGGGTTAAGTTTGCGAGCTAATTCAGTTAAATTGCTACCAGATTGGTCACGAGCCGCTGCTAATAAGTCATTTAGGGTTGGCTTAATTGTACTGTTTAATGGCAATTCTTCAAATTCGGCAGCAGCACGCCACAAAGCCTGATTACAAGCAGTTGTTACTGCTCCTGCTATTTGGGCTGAACTCAAGGTAAAACGATTGGCGAGGGTATCCAAGTCGCGATCGCTAAGTACAATTTCTTTAGTTTCTAAACTAGCTTGCCAGTAAACGCGCCGTTGATAAAAATCCGGTGTAGCAAAAGGTACAGTAATCATACCCTGGAGATTGGTAAACTTTGGCACCAACGACTGTGTTCCAGATAAGATCACCACACTTTTTTCCTCAGTTAGTCTGTCAAGTAAGCTTTTATATAACAGATGCTGCTCTTTGGTCTGTAGTGCATCTAAACTTTCCAGACTTTCTAGATAGAGGATAGCATTGTGAAAACAGGCTTCACGGAACAACAGTTTTAGCAGTTGGTCAAACTCTTCCTTAATTGCTAAAGATTGAGCTAAATCCGCAATCAATAACTGCTTGTTGAGTTGAGCGGCAAGGGCGATCGCTCCACGGCGTTTTTCAGTAGAAGACAAACCAGAGAAGTACAGATGTAGAGACTGGCTGGTATTTTGAGCGTGTTTGACTAGCTTAGGAAGTATGTGTTTAATGTCATCCCTAATCGGTAACTTGTCCTCAACCGCAGGACTATCTATCAATTGACACCAAGATTCTAAACGCGGTTCAAGACGCTTTTGTTTTAACAGAGAATGGATAACCTGCTCGTCTAGCTTGAGATAATAGGATAATATTGGTGGTTTAACCTGATGAGGGTCAGGAATTAAGTGAAGTAAGCCATGTTTGATTAAGGGTGCGTCAGGAGCAAAATGAACTCGTTGCAACAGTTTGGCTTCAGCAGAGGGACATAGTAAATTTAAGGCTAAATCAATACTAGGTCGCCTGCGAGTGACATCATCCTGGAGATAGGCATATAGACGCTCGTAACCTAAATCAATTTCTGGAGCCAGGGCAATCAACATCACGTCTAAATCAAATTCAGACAAACCGAAAGTCTGTTTCAGCCAGTTTAATGGTGTATTGTTAGTCTGAGCGGACTCAGTTTTTTCTGCATCTACTGCAAACAAAGGTATCCCTGGTTCACGATCTAGGAGTTGCTTGACCTGATCGCGATTAATACGAAGACCTCGATAAGGGTCAGTAGCTGCTTCTGAACCGTAGACAGCTTGTGCTGTTATTACTGCTTGCTCTAGTAATTTATCTAGCCTTTTTAAGGCTGAGAGCAGATCGTCGAACATGGCTTAGTTAGGTTGAAGTTTGTTTTTGGAAAATAGACATCTCCAGGAATTGCGAAGCAAGTCCATCACTAGCTTTGAGATGTTTGCAATGATTCACAAATGCGTTCACTTTAAACGAAATAATAAGGATTGGGGGTTCTTCAGTATCTAGTATGCTAAACTTATAGATAAAACCTTAAATAAAATATGAGGGGGTAACATGAGCCCTAAAAACATTACTATATAAGGCTTTGATGCCAATGAGCTATGGCTTGATACAGCCAATTGACCCTCCTTTCATTTTCTGGAAGCTCAAACCCTTATAACTACATCCAATGTCAGCCCAAAACAGCATCTATCTTTTTATAACTGATGGGCTGAAATTATTACCCAGTAAGGATTTTAGCGTGGATGTCACCCCCCCATAAATAAAATCAAGTAATGTATCCAATTATAGCAGTACTAAATGATTCGTAAAAATCCACTTGGCTTAATTAATCGTTTATTTCCTATTATTTTTTTTTCAAAAAACCATACTTATGAAGTTTATTAAAATCAAAAACTTCTCTTTGAATAAAAAAAGTAAATAACCACTTAACTAACGCAAATTACCGTAATTTATCCCAAAATTTTATTAATAAATTTTTAGTTTTTAACCAAATATATTCAACAGGTGCGACCGGTCGCACCTGAAGTAATGCGCTCAATTTGTCTGCCATGACTCTTGTCAATCGTTCGATTAACTGTAATTGGGGTTTGATGATTACTCACATATTCTAGATAATAATAGAGTTTTTTTTGATTCTTTTTAACGGCAATAAGATAATAATTATTGGAGTTTATAATATCAAAGGTGGTTTGTTTTTGGCAGTGGATAGCATCCAGAGTAAATACTTGATTCTGAAGGGGGCAAGTTCTGATAGCTTCTTGAACTTGGTGAATTTATGAACTTTTATTATTCTCAAGCGGTGCGACCCCGCGCTTTTTCAAAGCTAAGCGTGAACGCGCACCAAGAGAAACGAGTTAAATTTAAAACTAACCCTAACTCCTGACTAAATCAATAAAAGATTACCACAATAAAAAAAATTAATTGAATTATTGTGACATAAGTTAACCTTAATATTTATAATATTCCCATCAGTAGCTATCCAATATCTTAAGGATTTATAAAAAGCAAACTGACTTGCCCACTGATGAAAAATTTTTCACAAATTTGATAAATTTACTCCTAGCATCACTGGTCGAATGGTTTAGTAATAAGTAACTATATCCGAAAAAATATTTAAGTTATTAAATAAGAGGATATCTGAAAAGTTTTTTGATACTGAATTTTGCCCCCCTAGCCCCCCAAGTTTGGGGGGAACAAGAGTCAATTGGCTTCTAAAAGTCCCCCAAAATTGGGGGATTTAGGGGGCTTGGATGTAGCAAATGAGACTTCTCAGATAACCTCTAACAAATCTTGATGAAATTTATCTAAATTTTCTAAAGATATATACCTAGTATATCCTTGGATAAGTTCGATAATGATAATTAATAAAACCCTTGATCAAGGATGCCGTTGTCCTTGGAGTTGACGAAAGTCCTTCGGATACGAAACCTTGAAAAGGGTCGCATGGGTGATAGGTTACGCATAAAAGGGTTGATTATTTGTGATAAGGCGACCCTGTTATACGGTAACTTCAAATACTTTTTTGAGGGCTTGAATTAGGCTATTCATAGATAAACTTTTTTTGATTAAATAGCGTTAGCTTTTATTTTACACTCTCGGCGAGCGCTTTTTGTTTTGGTGATATCATTCGGTTTTTTATTCCGTTGCCCAAGCTTTTTGCGCTTAGAGAATTTAACGACTTTTTTCAGGTTAAAATACTTAATCAGACAAAAAAAGGGTGATTCCGTTACTCCAAGGCGGTTTCAAAACCTCAGAAAAAATTTTGACATCGACAATGAAACAGCCCTGCCTTACTAAGGGGGGTTAGGGGGGATTCCTGCTCCTCACAGGGGTAGGTTTTTTACATTTGGGTAAAACATGGGACTTAACCTCATCAGAGGAAAAGGAAAACAACGAAGAAGCGATGCAGTGGCCTCACGGGGGTTTCCCCCACTCGCTATTGCCGTGGTTTTCCCTACTCGCTATTGCATCAAGACAATGATGATTTTTAACGACAAACCCCACACCCGACACCTCACCCCACACCCGACACCTCACCCCACACCTCACCCCACACCTGAGGTCAAAGTTAAAAACCTACCCTTATGAGGATTCCTGCTCCCCCTGCTATACTCACCAGGAAGTAAGTTATTCAACCGGATTTGATAGTATTCTGTTTCTCTAGGAGCATTCAACGAATTGTTAAGAATACAGCCCAGTAAAAATAAAGGGTTTTACCGAGTTTTACAGAAGCAGATTATACCAAATACGGCTGGTAAATCTACCATTACCGATAACTAAGCTATGGATGATGGCAGCCATGAAAAATTAATTATCAGCCAGGGAAATAAAGATATGATCAAAGCGGAGTCGGTATTCAGCAAAGATTTTGCAAAATTTTTGTTCAAGATGTTTATTGATGAAAAATATTGGGCAACAATAAGGACATGGCTCGATTTGAACCAATAAAAGGCTATCTATACCTTGTTGACTGTTGAGTGTTGACTGTTAAACGTTAACTATTGACTGCCCCCGGGATCTTCATTTCTTAGTTAGATAGAGAGAATTATAAAGGGATAAATTCTGTCAAAATCCGAATATTTGCCGAAAATTAGGCTCCGCTGCTCTACTGCTCTGCCCCCCTCAGTCTAAATCGAAAATGAAACAGCTCTGCCGATCTTCGGGGGTAATGGGGGGAGCAACTGTTGACAGTCAACGGTTAAGACTCAACAGTGAAGCAAATTATACAGGTTACATCTTCATTGGTTAACACTCAGCAGTCAAGCAAACTATACAGGTTACATCTTCATTAACGTCTTATTAACACGAAAAACCAATGATTCGTTACCGACAAAAGAAAATTAGCATTTTATTTGGCAGTCTCTTAATTATTGGGGCATGGTGGTTACCTGCTCAAGCTAAACAGACCACTAATCCAGTCTTAGAGAAAGCCGTTACCACTGACGATCCAACTATTCCGATTGAGGAGCTAGAGCTAATGCTCAAGCCTTTGACTAAGGATGAGCTGGATGGTGAAGCTGAGGCGTGGATGTTCTTGCTTAAAACTAAAGTTAAAGAACTTAGCGATGCGGAAATTGCTGTAAAGCGCAAAAATCGAGAGCTTCAACAAACTAAAGAAGCTGTTGATGCCCTAGAAGATGCCAAAGATGCTCTTGAGGAAGCGACAGATACTAAGGAAAAAATAGAGACTAAGGGATCGGCTAAGGATCGTATTAAAGCTTTAAAAGCTGCTGAAGATGCACAGGAAGCTCTCGAAAAAGCTCAGGAGTCAGTAGAAGAAGCAGTCAAAGAAGAGGAAAAGACCAAGCAAGATAAAACCTTGCAAGGGGCGATTGATAAAGCAGTTGAAGGTACTGAAACGGAGAAAGATAAAGCCAAAACCTCAAACGAAGAAGTTGCTAAGGTTCAAGATAAGATTGGAACAATTAGCAACAAAATCGTTACTGATGAACAAGAGCAGAAAAAGACTGGACAGGGAATTGACCAAGCCAAGCAAGACCTAGAAGAAGCGGTCGAGGCGAAGACCGAAGTTAAAAAGCAAGTGCTG
The DNA here is from genome assembly GCF_010672065.1 of Moorena sp. SIO4A1. Taxonomy (NCBI): domain Bacteria; kingdom Bacillati; phylum Cyanobacteriota; class Cyanophyceae; order Coleofasciculales; family Coleofasciculaceae; genus Moorena; species Moorena sp. SIO4A1. Next base: position 88,730 of record NZ_JAAHHX010000003.1, read on the forward strand.
GTCAACATGACCACACTGCGGGAGCAACGCACTGCTTTAAGCGATCGCTTTGAGGTGGTACTGGAAGAGCTGGAAACTAAAGGCGGTGATGTTGAGTTGTACGACAAATACATCGATGCCATCAGTGGGATTAAGGTAGACGTCACTGACACTGAAGGAACCTGGATTACCATCGTCGGCTGGCTCCAGTCTAAAGAAGGAGGTCTGCGCTGGGCGAATAACATTGGCAAATTTTTAGGAATTGTCGCTGGCTTTAGCATCCTCTCCCTGATTTTAGGGACAGTGCTCGAGAAATCTTTGTGGATGTTCCCGAATATGTCAGCTATGCTGCGTCAGTTCGTGGTTAGGATAACCCGCCAAGGATTATTTTTGGTGGGTCTTCTTTTAGGGATCACTGCCCTAGAGGTCAGTATTGGTCCACTGATGGCCATGATTGGAGCTGCTGGTTTTGTGGTAGCATTTGCGTTCCAAAATACCCTCGGTAACTTTGCCAATGGGTTAATGATCTTGCTCTATAAACCTTTTGACGTGGGCGATATGATTGAAGTAGCTGGGGTAAAAGGTACGGTTAAGGATGTCAACTTAGTTTGCACCACCATCAAGACTTATGAAAATAAAATCATTATCGTGCCAAACAACTCAATCTGGGGTAACGTTATTGAGAATGAAACCAGTAGCCCCGTCCGCGCTATGTTCCTCACGGTAAGGATCAGCTATAGCAATAGTATTACTCAAGCGATCCAAGTTCTTAAGGATATTGCCAACTCTCATCCTTTAGTATTAGAAGACCCTGCACCTTGGATTGACACTGGGGAATTGGCTGAATATGCTGTTAATATTTGGTTTATGGCCTATACTAAGAAAGAGGATTACTGGACAGCCTATTGTGACATCAGCCGAATTATAAAAGAAAGATTTGAAGAAGAGGGGATTGTGATCCCACTGCCTCAGCAGGAAATATACATCAGCGAAGTTATGGCTCAGCAAGACCTTCCCCGAGCAGGAAGTCATGGCCAGATAGCAAATCCAAAGCCCCATAGCTCTTTCCCCAATGGTAAGACAGCTTGAATCTGTAGACTTTTCTGTAGAATGCCTACTTTCGTATAGCAGCGGTCCAAAATCTATCTAATTAACACAACTAATAGCCAATCCGGGTGCAATACTCCAGTTTAATTAGCTTTTCATTGCCCAGAGTTTTGTAGAGACCTAGCATGCTAGGTCTCTACATTTGTGTAGCCGCAACAATTGGCTGGTCAGGGCAAGGAGGAAATCCCAACAGAGGTAGTAAACCGTCAACCTTGGCCTTTCGGCCACACGTGCGCGTTCAACCGTCAACCGTCAACAATCCTGATTGTAAGAGCAAATAAATCTCAAGCTCGGGATCATTATATAGTAGTTGGAAATTCCTTAGAGTAGACCCAGCCAAGTCAACAAACCTTGACCAGTGAGCAACTCCAGTAACACGATACAAACTAAGGCAACCATGGCAAACCTGCCATTGATTTGCTCAGCATAGGGAGTCCAACCAAAAGCTGGTTCAGGTTGGTTAAAAGACTCCTGAGACGATTCACTAGAATTGGGTGTTTCAGAACTCATGACTGATCAGATCCTTCAGACTCCAAATTTTTTACCGATTCAATTAGCGATCGCACTTGTGATGTGCCTGCTGATGGAGAAAAGCTCAAGGGAAACTTACCTCTAACTAGCATTCGTAATCCCAGTGGTCCTAGGCTCGCCAAACCTTGGATATCTCGAAATGAGTTACCAACCACCTGCAAGCCAAACTTACGCTCATCAATCCAGCCTCCCTCTTTGACTAAATCAATTAGGACTTTGCGGTGGCGGATTGGACGACTATCATAGGTCTCAATGCCTTCAAGAATATCCTGTTTAATCTTACCGATTTGATCCATAGGAGCCACACCCATCGGGCAAACCGCATTACACATCATACAGCGGGTACAACCCCAGACTCCTTTTGTTCCTTCGTTATATTTCTCCAAACGATTTTCCGTGGTATTATCACGGGAATCTACCACCAGACGCTGTGCTTTAGCCAAGGCATGAGGACCGACAAAATCTCGATTAACTTCTTTGGCATTACACTCAGAATAACAGGCACCACACATGATACAATTACCTGCCTGAGCCAAATGCGATCGCTGTTCAGGACTCTGTAAAAATTCCCGTTCGGGAATCTTCCTAGCAGCAGTGCTGACGTAGGGATCAACAGCTTCTAAGTTATCCCAGAAGCTGCTCATCTCAACGACTAAATCCTTGATTATTGGCATATTACCCAGAGGTGCTATAGTAATCTCCGGGATTTTAGAGTCATCTGGCAGCTTTTGCTTGCCCAATTCATTGCCCACATTTTCCTTACAGGCCAAAGCCGAGCGACCATTGATTCGTATGCCACAGCTACCACAAATCGTGTTGCGACAATTTTTGCGAAAAGCTAAAGTACCATCAAGTTCCCACTTAATACGATTCAAGCATTCCAGAATCGTGTTTCCTTTCTGGACATCCAGCCTATAAGTCTGGAGTAGTGGCGCAGTGTTTTGAGTCTGTCGAATGATTTTAAAATCAACTTGCATAAAACTAAGCTGTTGAGTATTCCAACATATACAAGGATAATCGGTAAGGTTAAGGGATGATATGAGCAACAGGACTACTGTTGAGGTAAGTAGTTACTCTTGATAATTAGGCCATACTTGTTTGAGTAGTCCCTAGGGAAGCAATACCCCTCGCTAGTTGACTTCTGGTGTAAGAGTGCAATCCTATTGGTATGTTTCCTGGATTATTTTCATAGTTATCATCTTACTGCCCCTAAAGGCTTAGGCAGAGATTGTCTGATCTGTTATTATTGAAATACGTAAAGATTTAAACAAATGATCCAAAATATCTTGTCAACTGAGATAGATTTAACGATATATTTTTAATAGAGCCAAAGTTTGGCCATTAATGATCTTGACCACTCTGAAGTTTAAAGGATATCTCGTGAGATTATGCCAGAGATTTCAAGTACTCCCCTAACTGGTAAAGCATTACTTCAAAAAGTAAAAGAGCTATCACACTTGCCTCGCCGAGAGACAGCCAAGCGTTGCGGCTATTACACTATAACTAAAACAGACCAGACCCGCGTCAATTTAACAGATTTTTATGATGCGGTTTTAGGAGCCAAGGGTGTTCCCCTGGATCCAGAAGGCACAAAAGATGGTCGGGGGCGTGAACCGACTTATCGTGTGAGTGTCCATAAAAATGGTCAAATTGTTATTGGTTCAACCTACACTCATGCCATGGGATTAGAGCCTGGTGATGAGTTTGAAATTAAACTGGGCTACAAGCATATCCATCTTAAGCAGGTGGATGAAGAGCCTGAATCTGAAGAGGTATCTACTCACAAACCAAAGAAAGCCACCTCTTAGTGCGTGTTCCCTAGCGCTTTTTAAAAGCGCGGGGTCGCACCGTAAAGAAGTAATCCTTCTTACAGAAAATCCTGCGAGTTTGAAACCCCCGTCTCTAAGCGAGCGGGGATGAAAAACGACCGTGTGGGGCGAGCCTTGAAGATTTTTTGGGCACGTGAGCTTGTAAGAATCTGTTACCGACGTTATGGGTAAAGCCCCCGTGATTTATCCGGGGGATATAACCTTGCTTGACGAATTTATGCGTCAATGGATATTTTTTTCTTCTGTTGTCGGTAATCCCTAAACTAGCGCTGTCCTATATAATAGGAAGTCAGACAACCAACTTGCCTTAATATAAATAGACAACGTAAAAACCTGTTAAAAGAATGATACGTGCACCTCGGTTTCGTCTAACGATCTGGGAGTCTATGAAACAAGTAAGGTAGATATTGTATTAAAGTTGATTGTCTCCCATTCTAAACAAGGTACGGTGGGGTTTGAAGTTACCGTAAGTAGAGGGTCGCCTTTACAGGGGACTGGCTATGATAAAAAGGGTCAAAACTTATTAACTAAGGCTCCACTCTACTAAGGTTTCGTTTCCGGCACACCGGAACCTGGATCAATGATCCAAACGCTGGGTTTGAAGTTACCGTAAGAGAGGGTCACCTTATTAAAAAAGATTTAACCATGCATCTGCATAGCCTGCTGACTATAAAGGCGACCCTCTCTAAGGTTTCGTCTCCGGGGAGATTTGGCCTTATCTGTGCTTGGTGAAAACCTGTCATGGCAAGGGGAATCGTTGAGCCAAGAATCCCCGTCTCTGGGCGAGCGGGGAGTGTCAAAATAATTGTATCGGTACCATAAGGTACAAGGAAACTCCAGGGAAAGAACCTGAAAAAGCTTCCGCTAAGCGCACGCTGGGCGAAAAAGGACAGACCAACCTCTACTTGGAAAATGTCATTTTTTAAGCAAGTGGACTGGTTGATCTGCTGAAAAGCTGATGACCAAGAATCAAGCATATGCCTACGGTGAGGATGCCCCATAATAAGACAGTAGAAACAAAAATCTTCTTTCTACTACCTGAGGAGTTGATAAAGCAGGCTATTATTAACCAGCCCGATGTGCTCTGTGGTTAGGGAAGCAAGGCATAGGAAAACGGCAGCCGCTTATGGTAGTTTAGTTTAGACCTTATAGTCATTTGATAGTAATTTGCCAATCTCGCCAATGGCTATTCTTGATCAGGCAACTAATGGGTCGTTTGTGTCATTAATGACGTCAACTACTCTTTTCAAGGTAGGCACTTTTTTCCTAGCTTGGGCAGTTTTGTGGCTGCCCCTAGCTCTCCCTATAGCTATGGTTTTAAAGTGGCGTCCAAATAAGCCTTTAGCACCAGACCAAAAGTTACCACTACTCGCAGCACTTTACCTGATTGCTCCCCTAATTTTATGGGGAGCTTCTCAACTAGAGGGGGTGCCTTTCTCCGATTACGGATTGGAGTGGAAATTAAGCGTTTTAGGCTCTCTAGGATTGGGACTAGGAGTAGGTATTCTCAGCTTAATCATAGTATTTACTGGGCAATTATTACTAGGCTGGGTGAGGTGGAATTCTGAAAATTGGCAGCGTTTGGGACCGATATTACTGCCAGTGATGTTATTAGGGCTGTGGATTGGGCTTACAGAAGAGTTAGTCTTTCGTGGCTTCTTAGTGAATCAACTACAGCAGGATTATTCTATCTGGGTAGGAGCAGCCATCTCTAGTGGGATTTTTGCCCTGTTACACCTAGTTTGGGAACAAAAAGATACTATCCCTCAGTTACCAGGATTATGGCTAATGGGAATGGTATTAGTCCTAGCCCGTTGGGTGGATGGAGGCAGTCTGGGTTTAGCATGGGGACTACATGCTGGTTGGATTTGGGGTTTAACTTGTTTGGACTCAGCTGAGTTAATTGCTTACACAGGCATTGGACCAATTTGGATAACGGGTTTGGGAGGAAAACCGTTAGCTGGGATAGTGGGTCTTCTTTGTTTATTGGAAGTTGGGGCTTTATTATTACTGATGTTGCCGGATCAGCTGATAAACATTCGATAAAAATTTCACCTGTTTTAAATTGGCTTGAAGCCTGTCAACAAACTCCTATATCCGGCAGGCTGTCTTAAAAGCTAATCACCAAAAAAAATACCGCCAGCTACAAGTTAAACTAGCGATTATCCTTAGGTGCCCTTGACCCATTAAGAATTAAATTCTTAATGGGTCAAGGGCACCTGTGGATTTACTTCATGTTTAATTTCGCGCCTTTCTTTTGGTGCGCGTTACCTTGGCGAGGGAACCTCGCCGGGGTGTTAATCAGAGAAATCGGTCAACCTTACATGGAAGAACCAACTCCCACATAGGCACCATAGAAGAAAAGACCAACCACTACGAGGACACCAGTACCAGCGATAGTGGCAACTATCCATAAAGGAATTCTTCCCCCTCCAGACACAGCTTATACCTCCAATTTTAAATCAAGTTTTTTTTCTTACATGTAGTTAACGATAGAAGGCTTAATAACTAGTAATTTCGTTGAAAAGCCTCCCTCGTGGCTTAGATTTTGCGCAACTCCTATCAGGAGTAATCTTTGCCGGACTTCTTCCTGCTTCCGCGAACGGCAATATTGTAAAGGCTTGTTGAGCTAGCAGCACTTTTCCCTTAACTTAACTACTAGTGACAGGGCTACGAAATAGCGTTCATTCGTAGGTGCCATAACCTAAACAACTTAGGAAAAATGTCTATCGCGGTGCATCTTAGCTAGGAAATTAGCGATTAACCGGAAATTACCAGGGAATTAACTAAGAGTCTTTTCCAGTTTACATCCGAGCCGTCTCCAAGATGGGGATTTAGGCGAATCTGTTAAATCAGTTAATTAAAGAAATAACTGGAAAACAGAATACCAAGCACAAAAATCAGTAATAGACCTAAGTAAAGAGACGTCCGATTGAGTTCAACCGGCTGTCTATTGGGATTGGAATTCCGCTCCATAATTGCTTCTCCTATCGTTGAATAAATTGCATGGCTGCGATCGCGCCTAAGAAAAAGACTGAAGGAACGGCTAGGGTATGAACCGCTAACCATCTAACCGTGAAAATCGGATACGAAACTGGTTGATTGGGATTACTGCTAGTCATGATTGTCTGCCTTTATCTAAAAAACCTTATGGAGCAAATTCTTCAACTTGCTGTTTAGCATTGTCGCGGTCGGAAACGATTGGTAGTTCCATCCGCTCTTGAGTAAAGTATTCATTAGGACGGGGTGTGCCAAACGCATCGTAAGCCAGACCAGTGCTCACAAAAAGCCAACCAGCGATAAATAGGGCTGGGATAGTAACACTGTGAATGACCCAGTAACGAACGCTGGTAATAATGTCACCAAACGGACGTTCTCCAGTTGTACCTGCCATCGTAGATTCCTCCTACCAACAACCGTTTAAAATTCCATAACTATAATAGTTCTAAGTGCCGTTTTTTTCTACATCTTCGATGTTGAAAGATAAAACGAAACTGACTGGCATCGATCATAGGGATTTCCAAGCCCTAAGCTTCCTGGCTAGGCAGCTCATACTTGAGTAAAATCCCTTTCTGACCAATGACAAACCCCTGTTCTGGTGTTACAAAGACTATTTTGTAAAAATTCGAGGGAACATCCCTAAGATCCCGGTCTTTTTGCCAGGTTTTTCCACCATCAAAGCTACAAAGCAAATTACCACTGCCACCTGCTACCCAAATTTCATTGGGTGTGCGATAGGCTAAGTCAAGTAATCCCAAGCTGTTGGAAAAATCTGGATAAATTGGTTCTTCCCACTCTTCTAGGTTTTCGGCAGTGCTAAATTGTACCTGACCACCCCGGGCCAAAATCCACAGACGACCATCGGGGGTAAACCCCATATTCTGGAGACGCTTGGAACTGTAACGATTATGCTGTAACCAAGCACTCTGACCTGGATCCCAAGTGGAGTAAAAGTTTCCTCTAGCAGACACAGCAACGTAACTACCATCTTCAGAGCGGGAAATATTACGGGTGACTCCTACCGCTTGTGCTACCTGAGCCTTCCAGGTTTTACCAGCATCCTTAGTCTGATAAATTGCGCCAACATCAGTGGTCATCTCTGCTGAGTTGGGTCCGAGAGCCAGGATTCTGTTGGGTGAACCTGGTAACTTTTCACTTAAGAGAATGCGAGACCAAGATCCCCCCCCATCATTAGTATGAAGCATGATCGAGGGTTGACCAACAATCCACCCCTCATCACCAGCAAAGCTTACAGAGGAGAAGCGATAATTTTCATCTCCGAGATCCAAGCCTTTCTGTTGCCATGTATTACCCCCATCCTTAGTCTCAAAAATTGTGGCATAGCTACCCACAATCCATCCATGACTAAGATCCCCGGTAAAGCCAAGGTCTTGCATGGTCGCTTCTGTAGGTAAGGAAATAACCGCCCAAGGATTATAGCTTATGGATGAAGGAAATTTGCAGCTGACACAAATTAATGCCACCGCCAGTAATATTAAAATTTGTTTCAGCGTTTTCATCAAATATCTCATTATTTCCAGAACTTCTTGAGTATGGCAGCGTTCTCCGTAGGTTTTCAGACCCCACCAAGGGCGATGGCTTCTAGATCTAAGCTTTGGTGATGCCAGCAGTTGCTCACGTTCACGCATACAAGCCAACTGCCCTGATTTCAGTTCAAACCGTAAAGGCTCAGAAAAAACAAAAAGCCTAATCCTAAAGCGGCAAAAATTAAAAGGTTTTTTTGTGCTGGTGTCATGCGGTTAACACCGAAGCCATAGGTAAGATTCTCCTGAAATCCAGACGGAGCATTAACAGCACCAATATTAATAAACTGAATTTTCGGAGCGCCGCACACTGGACAGCGCCAATCATCTGGCAAATCCTTATATAATGTCCCTCCTGGAACATTGCGATTACTATCTCCCTTAGTCGGATCGTAAACATAGCCACAAGCACGGCATTCATAGCTGCTGGGTGCCTGTTCAGCTAGGGTTTGCTCTGGGGCTCGTTCAGTCATTCCTCTGTAAGCTTAAGCAGCAAATCTTAATAACTATGTTAAAAAATATTATCACACACTAAGTGTCAGATTTTCTTAACTTTCGATTTAAGCTCAGGAGTTTCTCCGAGATGCCTGACCCGATTTTTGATGAACCCTTGAAAGAGTAGGGTCTTCTAGGGAGAGGGAGTACAATCAACTACGAGCAACCTTGAAGTCTATGGTAGTCATTGGCTTTTGAGAACCAACCACTGACCCCTGAGGACCGTTCAAAAGGGCAGACCACCTATAATAAAGTTTGTAAAGAAGTACTAACGCCAGTTTTTACCTGGCACTGACCAATTGTGTTTGTTCTTAGCGGTTACGAGTATCTCTTAGGCTTCATACTAGCTTGCAGCTTAGTTCCCCTACTAGCCCTGTCGGCTTCCAAGCTTTTGCGACCTAGCCATCGGGAGCCAGAGCGGCGCACCACCTATGAATCTGGTATGGAACCAGTGGGGGGTGCTTGGATTCAGTTCAACATTCGTTACTATATGTTCGCCCTGGTGTTCGTGATTTTCGATGTTGAAACTGTATTCCTCTATCCCTGGGCTGTCGCCTTCAATCGCCTGGGATTACTGGCATTTGTGGAAGCCCTAATTTTTATTGCAATTCTTGTGGTTGCTCTGGTTTACGCTTGGCGCAAAGGAGCCTTGGAATGGTCATGAAATCTAATCTTACAAAGGATAGTGCTGCTATAGAACAGCAGCAAACAAACAAAATTCTTAACCCGATTGAGCGAACCCAAGTCACTCAAGACTTATCGGAAAATGTAATCTTAACTACAGTAGACGACCTTTACAACTGGGCGCGGCTTTCCAGCCTCTGGCCGATGTTGTATGGTACCGCTTGTTGCTTCATTGAATTTGCGGCAATGATTGGGTCGCGGTTTGACTTTGACCGTTTTGGTTTGGTTCCTCGTTCTAGCCCCAGACAAGCGGATTTAATTATCACAGCGGGTACCATAACCATGAAAATGGGACCAGCACTGGTTCGTCTTTATGAGCAGATGCCAGAGCCGAAGTACGTGATTGCCATGGGAGCTTGTACTATCACTGGCGGCATGTTTAGCGTTGATTCTCCAACAGCAGTGCGTGGTGTGGATAAATTGATTCCAGTGGATGTCTATATACCTGGGTGTCCCCCTCGTCCAGAAGCAATCATGGATGCTATTGTCAAGCTTCGCAAAAAGGTGGCTAACGAGTCGATTCAGGAGCGTGGTCAGCTCAAGCAAACCCACCGTTACTACAGCACCACTCACAACATGAAAGTGGTACCAGAGATTTTGACCGGTAAGTACCTGCAATCGGAGGAGCGCTATACTCCCCCCAAAGAGTTGACCGAGGGGATGGGAATGGCAGTACCACCAGCACTCAAATCCTATCAAAAGCAGGAGGTAGAGCGTGGCTGAAGAGTCAAAACCAGTAGAGCAAACCACACAATCCTCTGAGATAGTTGAAGCGGGAAAAGTCTCGGGATGGCTCAAGGAAAACGGTTTTGAGCATGAGTTCATGGAGTTGGATCACCTAGGCGTTGAGGTACTCAAAGTTGAACCAGATGTCTTGCTTCCCATTGCTACTGCTCTGTATGCCTATGGGTTTAACTACCTCCAATGTCAAGGAGGCTATGATTTTGGTCCTGGGGCAGACTTGGTAAGCTTTTACCACTTAATTAAAGTGAGTGATAATACTGATCAGCCTGAGGAAGTGCGTGTAAAAGTATTCCTACCGCGAGATAATCCTAAGCTTCCCTCGGTTTACTGGATATGGAAAGCTGCTGATTGGCAGGAGCGGGAAACCTACGATATGTTCGGTATAGTTTTTGAAGGGCACCCTAACCTGAAGCGGATTTTGATGCCAGAAGATTGGGTGGGTTGGCCTTTGCGGAAGGATTATATATCACCGGACTTCTACGAATTACAGGATGCTTATTGATTAGCTGTCCGGCAAAATTCATCCCACACCTATGCTGCGCATTAGGTGTGGGATGAATTTTGCACAGAGTATGTATGGAATTGCTATAATATATCTACTGATAAACAAAGCCGTTCACGTAGCGTGGCCTACGGCCTTAAATGCTGGGCAAGTCAGCTATTTACAGCGCGAAAAAATCGAATTTTTGTATTGTTCCGGCTCAGAGACGAAACCTTAGGATAGTGGATCCTTTATGGTCAGCAGGCTATGCAGAAAAGGGTTACAACTTTATGATTAAGGCTCCACTATCCTTACGGTAACTTCATGCGTAGGGGCATCCCGGAGAGGAAACCTTAGAATAGGGCAGCCTTAATCATGGAAAGCGCGCCTCAAAGTTTTAACCCTTTACGCATAACCGACTAACCATAAAGGCTGCCCTATTCTAGCGGTAACTTCTGACCGTGTCGTTAATCAAGCAAGCCTAGGTATCCGTTCGCGCAGCGTCGGCGAAAGTCGATACCGCTGGGTGTAGTTGGCAAGAAGCCTAAACTGACTCTTTGAGTTCAGTGTAGGAGTATGTGACTTATGGGTTTGTGATCGTTTCCGATACTTTTTAGCTACCAAAGTCTACCAAGATAGACTTTGATCCGCCAATGCAAGATGCTTTCACATCCAGGGGGTATCTCCGCGCTTCTCTGACGGAATATCCCGCGAGCGCCATAAAAATGTCAAAAAAGTTATAACACCGGGATAGAGAGCGCAACTATTAAACCCTTGGTTTTCGGCTTTAATTTAAGTTACATAATAATCCCTGTCGGTGTTACCCTAACTTAAGTTTAACAAATAATAAGAGTTTTTGGTAGACTCTGCGACATTTTCTTGTGCTGTTCACTAACCTCCCTTAAGTATACCAAATAGTTTGAGATATTGCTAGACTATGTGACACTTTTTAGAACTGTATACAAACCCTGATGCGATCGCAAACTCAACATCGCACTTTGCTCACTCCCTAAGAGGGCTGATTGGTTATAGTCAAATCAACTTACTTAGGATTCTCGATGACCTGATCAGCTTTTAGCTTCCAGGAAAAAAAGCCCCAAATCTGCAAGCGTGATCGACCACCCATGGCCTACCGCCAAGTGTGAGTGTGGGATTTTTGCACAAAGTCTTTGACACAAAACCAGCAAGATGCCTTATATTATATTGACTGACAAGCAAGGTCGAAAATGCTGCTTGTTGGTGAAATGCTTCACGTATTTGGATGCATCAGTTACCTTAAATCTTTGTCGTTGCTCGTAACTTTGCTCTAAATATCTTTCATTCTGATTACTTTTCAAATATAGCTTAGGCACAAAGATGGTGCCAGTTTGGACTAGATAAACAAAGAGCGCATTTTCTACAATGAAATAGCCCTGGTTAGATATACTTATGCATTGGTTAAATGAGCTAGGTTTTTATTTTTGTCTGATCAGGTACAAGAGCTGAGTATACTTAGATACTGCACCAAGTTAAAATTTTACCTGTCAAACTAGGGAACAGGGAACGGCGAACAGGTAAAAGTGATAATATTTGACTATTTAAGTACTGAAATTGATTGTTATCACTGCCGTTATTAAGTTTTTTGTAGTTGTGCAATATTTGATTCTATAGTGTTTTGGTAATTCAATAAACACTATAGAATTTGTAAAATCCATTGTCAACAAGCACAATAAGCCATGGTTAATTAAAAAATATTACCGATTACCTAACAAGAGACAAGATTTGTTTACTCTAAATTGCTATCCGCGTCAGCATATAGTATATTAATGCTGGTGAATTAAATTAATGTACTGCTTGGATTTAAAAGATGGTTTATACACCAGACCAACCGCAACAAAGCTTAAGTACTCAAACAGCGCGTAATTTAGCGACGACGACTAAAACAGCGCCCCAAATGCGGGGGAAGACCCCACGTTTACTCCTCAAGCTTCTACCTTGGGTTGAGGTTTCAGGTGGTACTTACCGGGTGAACCGCCGAGATATCAGAGTTACAGAAGAGATGCCCACGAACGATGATGGGGAAAAGAACATTGAAATATTAAGTGGTCACGAAGGCGAACCCAGCGTCACCCAAACCTTTGTTGACTACGATGATGAACCTCGGGAGTATCCCCTGAGTATTGTCCAGACAATCTTGAAGGTTCATACCCGAGTCGGTGATCTCTACAGCAATGCCACGGATCAGGTGCGAGAGCAGTTGCGCATCACCGTTGAAGGATTGATGGAACGTAAGGAAAACGACATTATTAACCATGATGGTGATGGTGATCCCGACAAAGCCTATGGCTTAGTCCATGCCGCAGATCCATCTATGCGCATCTCCACTCGTACTGGGCCACCCACACCGGATGACTTTGATGAACTATTGACAAAGGTCTGGAAACAGCCAGCATTTTTCTTAGCCCACCCCCAAGCGATCGCTGCGTTTGGCCGAGAATGTACGCTTCGGGGTGTTCCCCCTGCAACCGTTCAACTATTTGGTTCTCCCTATATCACCTGGCGAGGGGTTCCGGTAGTTCCCAGTAATAAGTTGAAGGTAAACGAGGGCAAAACCAATATTCTGCTGATGCGAGTTGGCGAAGCCGCCCAAGGGGTGGTGGGTCTACACAAAACTGGCGTGTCTGGAGAACAAGTGCCAGGTGTGTCCGTGCGTTTAATGGGGATCAATGACCAGGCGATTGCCACTTACCTGATTACCACCTATTTTTCCGTAGCCTGCCTTGTGCCCGACGCCCTAGGCGTTCTGGAGAACGTAGATATTACGACCTACCATAATTATGACTGAACAACAAGGTTTAAATCTTTCCCCATCGCCTCAGAACAGTCAACCCCTTGAAAGCTCTTTCGGAGGGGATCTATCCGATCCCCAAATGTTAGATCAGATATTGAATCAGCTCTTTGCCCAGCTACCCGAACCGCTAACCTCACCAGAGGCAATAGCTGGCATGATACCACAAATGCTGACTGGACAGGGTTCAAGTCAACCTGTGGCGGCTGCTCAAGCTCAATCCAGCAGCCAGAGTCCCAAGCAACAAGAGACTCAACCCCAGCAGACCAATAGTGGGCAAAGTTCAGAGCAATTGCTCTGTGATGCCCAACAGCAGCTGTCCAGCCTACAGGGTCTAGGCCAAATAATAGACCCAATCATCTCTGAGGCTCAACCACTTATGTCTGGTCTGGAGAGCCTAGACCTATTGGGAGCTGAAGCTCAACAGCAGCTGTCCAGCGGGTCAACCCCAGACCAGATGGCTGGAACTAGTCAGCAATCTCCTGATCTGCAGGGAAAAACACCCACATCTGCCCCATTAACGCCAGTGCCTCAGGGGGATACCTCTGGCTCTGCCTTAATGCCTGAGATCTCCTCAGCACAAACCCCCAACTTGTCTCCGACTCAAACCAGTGAGGCAGCAACCAAAAGCACAACTGCACCCAGCACTGCTGCTACCGAAGCCAATCGGCAAGGGCGTCAAGTACCCAGTCAATCTCCAAGCAGTGGCAATGGCATGACAGGGATGGGGGATCTCAGCCTCAGCGAGTTCCTACCCGACTCAGCCGAATTACAGCGTCTGTTTGAGCAAGGCATGGCAGCCGTTCTGCCAACAGAACCAGCTCTTCCAGCTTCCCCTCAATCTGGCTCAGACCAGATGGGAGCAGCAGGATCTACCAGTACAGCATTGCAGAACCCTGAACAGGTAGGATCGGAGGTTGAACCAAAAGCTAAAACGGTGCTAAACCCTGAACAAGCTGGTGCAGTGGGCCAACAATCCTCTCCTGATATCCAGGGGAAAACACCGGCTTCTTCCCAACCTGCGTCTTTATTTGATGAAAGTTCCCCCGATTATTACTTTTTGCCAAATCTGTCTCCAACCATGACCTCTGCTGCCTCTACGCTACCTGCTGGTGACCCATCCGGTAGCAACATGGTGGCTCCCGAACAACTCGGAGGGGTAATAGAAACCCAAAGCCGTGAGCTACAAGGTCAAGGGGAAGGGGAAATCCAAAACCTCAAACAACTTGGGGGACGGAGCACCAGCGAGGCTCTACCTCAGGTTGAGATGCTACCCGGTGCCGAGTTCCTGAGCATTTTAGAGGAAGGGGTTGGTCGCATTCCTCTGAGTGAAGCAGATCTGCATCAGTCTCTAACCGAACCTCCAGCAGCGGTGCCCCTGCCCCCTGGAAGCACACCTAAGTTTTACTTTTTGCCAGACTCAAAACCGGCGGAGTCAACTTCATCCAAGCCTTCCACTGAGCAACAAACCTCGCAACTGCCCCAGGATGGCTTTGATGTGGAAGCGGTACGGCGAGACTTCCCAATTCTGCACCAGCAGGTTCATGGCAAGCCACTGATCTGGATGGATAATGCGGCCACCAGTCAAAAACCCCAGAGCGTGATCGATACTCTATCCCAGTTCTACGAGCAGGATAATTCCAATGTACACCGAGGGGCTCATACCCTAGCGGCGCGCTCTACCAATGCCTACGAAGACGCTCGGGAGAAAATTCAACGGTTTCTGGGCGCAAGTTTAGCCAAGGAAATTGTCTTTGTACGGGGTACGACCGAAGGGATTAATCTGGTGGCGCAAACCTATGGTCGCAAGCATGTTAAAGCTGGGGATGAGATTTTGCTCACTACCTTAGAGCACCACTCTAACATTGTGCCCTGGCAGATGCTAGCCCAAGAGAAAGGAGCTGTGTTAAAGGTTGCTCCTATTAGTGATCAAGGGCAAATCCTACTGGAGGAATATCAAAAACTGCTCAGCGATCGCACCCGTATCGTTGCTCTGAGTCATGTTTCCAATGTCTTGGGAACGGTGCTGCCCATCAAAACCATGGCAGCTATGGCTCATCGCCATGGTGCTACGGTGGTGGTCGATGGGGCTCAATCGGTTCCCCATTTCCGAACCAATGTTCAAGACCTGGGGGCTGACTTTTATGTTTTCTCCGGTCACAAGCTCTTTGGCCCCACTGGCATTGGTGCTCTCTATGGCAAGGCAGCTTTACTCAAAGAGATGCCCCCCTGGCAAGGCGGTGGCAACATGATTGAGTCTGTTTCCTTTGAAAAAACCACCTTTAACGACATTCCAGCTAAATTTGAAGCAGGTACCGGCAACCTGGCAGCAGCTGTAGGTTTAGGGGCAGCCATTGACTATCTCAATCAAATTGGTTTTGAAGCGGCGGCTAAACATGAAGAAGCATTGATGGCCTATGCCACAGCGGCAATGGCAGCTATTCCAGGATTGCGCCAGATTGGTACAGCGCCGGATAAGGTCAGTACGTTGTCGTTTACCCTTAAGAATATTTCTTCAGAGGATATGGGGAAATTCTTGGATAGTGAAGGCATTGCCGTACGTGCTGGACATCATTGCGCCCAACCCACCCTGAAACGGTTTGGGTTGACTAGCACTGTGCGCCCATCCTTAGCCTTTTACAACACCTTTGGAGAAGTAGATAAGCTGATCGCAGCAATTAAAAAAGCAAAACACCAGTTATCTTAAGCTGTTGCGTATTTAACTTGTATGTTTCGGATGGGCATCTCGCCCATCCCACAAGAAACTGATGATTGTTGTTTATACAAATTAGATGCGTTGCGAGCTTAAAACTCAATATAAAAACCCTAATCGTTTAAGAGAACCCATCCCATGGTTTACACATCGGAGCAGCCACAACAGAGTTTAAGTGTTCGTGCAGCCAAGAAACTAGCCTGTACCACCAAATCCCCGCCGCAAATGCGGGCCATTTCACCACGCTGGTTGCTCCAGCTATTGCCTTGGGTTGAAGTATCAGGGGGGACTTACCGTGTCAACCGACGGGATGTCAGGATTTCAGAGGGTTTTGCCGCAAACGATGACGGAGAAAAGAACATTGACATCTTAAGTTGTCACGAAGGGGAACCCACCCTCACCCAAACCTTTGTTGACTACGACGATGATCCGCCGGAATATCCGTTAAGGGTGGCTCAAACGATTGTGCGGGTGCATACCCGGGTCAGTGACCTCTACAGCAATGCCAGAGATCAGTTGCAAGAGCAGTTGCGCTTGACTATTGAAGGGCTAAGGGAGCGCAAGGAATGGGAAATTGTCAACAACGATGGCAATGGTGATCCAGACCGAGCCTTTGGGTTACTCCACAGGGCGGATCCTTCCATGCGACTCTCAACGCGCACAGGCCCCCCTACCCCAGATGATTTTGATGAACTCCTGGCTAAGGTGTGGAAACAACCAGCCTTTTTCTTGGCTCACCCCAAGGCGATCGCCGCCTTTGGTCGGGAATGCACTCGTCGTGGGGTTCCCCCAGCCACAGTGAACTTGTTTGGATCGCCCTTTATCACCTGGCGTGGAGTTCCCATTATTGCCAGTAACAAACTTGCTGTGGACGCCAAAGGCAAATCCAATATTCTGCTGATGCGCGTGGGTGAAGCGCAGCAAGGAGTTGTAGGGCTACGTAAAACAGGTTTGATTGGCGAACATGAAGAGATTCCAGGTGTCTCTGTGCGGTTGATGGGCATTGACCAGAAAGCGATCGCCTCCTACCTCGTCACCCTTTACTTTTCCGCCGCCGTGCTGGTTCCCGATGCTTTGGGGGTACTAGAAAATGTAGATACTGGTCGCTATTATGATGAAGATGCAAATAGTAGGAAAAGACCCTCGGCATCTTCTGTGTCTTCCAATGTGTCATCCAAACAGGCCGTTCTCACGTTTGATGGTCAGGATGATTATATCGATTTGGGAAATCAGCCTGAATTTAAAATTGCCAAAGAGATCACCCTAGAAGCTTGGGTTTATTGTGAAGCCCAAGTTAGAGAGGCTGGTATTATTTCCAATGTTTTTGATACAGGTGCTGCTAAGAGTGGATACGGTCTCTTACTCAATGGGAAAAGCGGGATATTTTTTGCTTTGAAAACCTCATCTCAAAAAATTATTTATTTGAATAGTAAAAGCAATAGCCTTACATTAAATCAATGGCATCATATTGCTGGAACTTACGATGGTAAAGAAATGAAGGTCTATGTAGATGGAGTAGAAAAAGCAAATCGAGCTCTAGAATCTTCTGGTATTGATTACAAGCCCGAAAATGATTTAGCAATTGGCAGATATAACGATAACAATGAAACCCATCTTTTTAAGGGTAAGATTGCTGAAGTTAGGCTTTGGGGAGTGACTCGTACTCAGGCAGAAATCCAAAAGGATATATCCCGCCGTTTGATCGGGAATGAACCAGGACTAGAGGGATATTGGCCTTTGAACGAAGGGAGTGGCAATACCGTTTCTGATCGTACAAGTCATGGTAACAATGGCACAATTAATGGTGCAACTTGGGGGACTGCTGATGATTTACAGCTTTGAACAAAATCTGCAAAAGCAGAGCTAGTAGGGTGGGCAAGGACAGGTAAAATGTCTATCCCACAAGTAATCAAAGCTAGTAGGGTGGGCAAAATGAATATCTTTAAGGATTAGACTGATAAATCGCCCATTTTTGCCCACCTAAGCTGTTCGACATTTAACTTGCATGTTTTGGACGGGCGAGACGCCCATTCCACAAAGAACTAAGGACAGGCAAGATGCCCAATACTGCATTCTCAATTCTCAATTCTCAATTCTCAATTCTCAATTCCCAATTCTACATTCCTCAGGGTAATTGGCATAGTTTCCGGAGCAGGAATAACCCTACCAATCAAGGAGCTTTGTTTGTGGCCAAATGTTTTCAACTTCTTGATACATTCATCAACGTTTTCAGCTGGAATAGCAGCCAGGAGTCCACCAGAGGTTTGAGGGTCAAATAACAACTGGTATTTGGCTAAATCACCAACCTGGGTAGCATTATTGATGTAGATGGCTAGTCGTAAATTTTGAGGGTGTAGGGAACTGGTAATTCCTGCTTCCACGGTTTCTATGGCTCCTGGCAAAATCGGTATGGCATCTAAGTCTAATTCAACTCCCACTTGGGAGGCTTTTACCATATCTAAAAGGTGTCCGAACAGCCCAAATCCAGTAATGTCAGTGCAGGCTGTTGCGCCGGATTCAAGAAGGACTTGGGCAGCAGTTTGATTGGAGAGCAACATGGATTCAAGGGCCTGCTCAATCCAGCGACCTTTAGCTTGGTAGCGCATATCAGCTGCAAACAGTGTTCCTGTACCAATAGCTTTGGTTAGCATCAACACTTGCCCAGGTTTCATCCCACTTTTGCGCAAAAGTTGGTCGGGATTAACTAGCCCGTTGCAGGACAGACCAAAGGCTAATTCCGCGCCTTCAGTGGTGTGACCACCAATTAAGGGACTCTGACAGTCTTGGAGGATTTTATTGGCTCCCGACATCAATTGATAGAGGGTTTCCTCGATCTTTTCGTCTGTCCCGTAGGGAATGGTGACGATGGCTAAGGCACTTTGAGGGGTTGCTCCCATGGCAAAAATGTCACTCAAACAGTGATTGCTGGCAACTTGACCGAAGATATAGGGGTCATCGATCAAGCTACGAAAATAATCGACTGTCTGTACCAGCAGTTGACCGGCTGGCACTTGCAAAACAGCTGCGTCATCTGGGTCCCCCAATCCAATCATAATATCGGCTCCTCCCATGATCGGCAGCCGTTTGATCACCTTTTCTAGGATTGTACTACCCACCTTTGAACCACAGCCTGCACAGTGCATTTTGGGTTTGCTAATCGGTGATGGCAACAGGGAACTGGAGAGATTGTCTTCTTGTCTTTTGGACTCTTGATCTCCCCTACTGCTTGGTTCTTCCGCTTCCATTGACGGTAAATCGTCAAACTTATCCATGAATTTGCGGTCAATTTGGTCTTTCCATAGCCACAGCAGCGGTGAGCGCCACTCCAAAAATGACCAAGAAGCGATCGCTTGTTTGTCCCCCGTGCCAATTAAACTTAAATATCGAGCCTGGGGATGGTAAGGGAGCAGTTTTTGGCCTAAGACAATCCGTCGCAGGTTTTCAAATAATGGTTTTCCCTGACGAACAGCAAATACCCCAGCTTTAGGCCGCTGGTAGTTTTGCATGGTGGCAATATCTCCAGTAGCAAAGACATGGGGATGGGAAATCGACTGTAAGGTATCGGCAACGAGAATGAACCCGCGCTCATCAGTGGCTAGTCCTGAGGCTTTAATCCAACTGGGAGCCGAGGCTTGAGTCACCCAAAAGACATGGTGGCATTCAACTTTTAAGCCAGAGTCACAGATCACCTTGAGGGGTTGGGATTGATCGGCATCAGCAGATATTTGACTCACTTCTTCCCTTAAATGGATTCTAATTCCTCGTTGGAATAAAATTTTTTCTAAGTGACCCCGGACCCAACGATTGTGCTGGGGTAACAGTTGAGTACCTCGATGGAATAAATGAATTTGTAACTTCTCCGTCGGTTGACCAGCATCGGTTAAAATTTGATGCAATTTTGCTTGCATGTTCAGGGCCAGTTCTACTCCACCAGCTCCACCCCCAACAATACCCAAGGTGAGAGGGCCCATGGGATTGTGTTCCACCTGGGCAGCGATTTGCTCCCAGGCTGCCAAAAACAGGGGAACCGGTTTTGCAGGAATCGCATACTTAGCTGCACCAGGTGTTCCAACCCTTGCTGGCGTACTGCCAATATCAATGGATAAATAATCAAAGGCAACAGGGGGATGATTGGCACAAATTACTTTCTTTTCAGTTAACTCCAGACCAATCGCTTGGTCTAAATATAACTGGGCTTTGGAAAACACCGCCAGACGACGCAAGTCGATGTGAGCTTCATCGTAGGTGTAAAAACCGGCAACATGACCTGGTAGCATTCCCGAATAGGGGGTGTGGGCATTGTCGGTAATCAGGGTTATACGGACACCAGGCAGAGGTTTCATGGCAAACTTTTTGAGAGCGATCGCATGGCTGTGACCACCACCAACTAAGACTAAATCTGTGGTGATCGGTTGAGGAGCTGGCTGCATGAGACCCGTTGAAAAAATTGAAAAAGCTGTCTTCAGTTTATCTAATTTTGCTTCAATAAAACCCACATCCCAGACTTGACAGTGTCATAGGTAATAATCAGGCTTTATCTGTGGCTGATCAAACATCGATAGCGCCAAATTAACTATTTATAGGGAAAAAAAATCGCCAAGCTACACAGAATTATTAGCGTATTACTTTAATACTACAACTTGATCGGCGAAATCTGGGATAAAAAAAATTCAATTTTTACCTTAGCCAAAGTATAATCTTCACAGTTTGATGATCAAGGAAGAAAACAATGAACAAAAAAATCTTACTAGGTTTTCTTTTAGTCCTATTACTACCGGTTACTGCCTGTTCCCCTAGCTCCGATTCTACATCCTCGTCTGGAAATGGGGCTCAGGTTCAATCTTTTACCACTGGAGCAATCCCCGATCAAGATCCTGAAAAGTTACAGCGACTCTACGGCAAGCTTGCAGCTTACCTAGAAGCAGAATTAAAGGTTCCGGTAGAATACAAGCCTGTGATTGACTATGCAGCAGCGGTAACAGCTTTTCGGGTGGGGGACTTGGATCTGGTCTGGTTTGGTGGACTGACTGGGGTTCAAGCACGGTTACAGGTAGAAGAGGCTGAAGCGATCGCTCAACGGGATATTGATGCTGAATTTCACACCGTTTTTATCGCCAATAAAAGCAGCGGGCTCAAACCCATTAAGGATATTAAAGATTTAAAAGTTTTGAAAGGTCATACCTTAACTTTTGGCAGTGAGTCATCTACCTCTGGACGCTTGATGCCCCAGTATTTTCTCGAACAAGCAGGGGTAACCTTAGACGATTTTAAAGGTGAAGTTGGGTTTTCCAAATCCCACGATGCCACCATTCAATTGGTTGAGGCAGGGAGCTACAAGGTAGGAGCCTTGAACGAACAGGTCTGGAAGAGTCGCGTTGCAGCTGGGAATGTGGACTTAAAAAAAGTAGAGTTGATTTGGCGAACTCCAGCTTACTATGATTATCACTGGGTGATTAATCCTAAAGTCAAAGAACGCTACGGGGATGATTTTGTCGAGCGGGTTCAAGCCGCCTTGTTAAAGCTAGATCCTAATGTTCCCGAGCAAAAAGAAATTCTTGACTTATTTGGAGCTACTAAATTTATTTCTACAAAAAATGACAACTATGCCCAAATTGAGAAAATTGGACGGAAAATTGGCAAGATTAAGTAAATAAGCTGATCTACATTTAAATTGGCTATTCCCCGTTCCTTTATCCGCTGTTCCCTGTTACCTTTGAGCAATTTAGGTGGCGTTGCGTCAGTCTTCGCGCTGAATAGGAGTAGGGTGGGCATCCTGCCAGCCAGAAAAGATCGCCGAACAGGCAAGATGCCCATTCCACAGGTGCGACCCGTGGCGAATTTAATAATTAGATGCGGAAAGCGCACCTAAAAACTTTTAAAATCATTCCAATATTAAGCAACGCCAAATGCTGAAGAGCTTATCACTAATCACCAATGACTAAAATTCCTATCTTTGAACTCAAACAGGTATCCCAGCAATTTGGCCAGTTTCGGGCATTGACTAACCTTAACCTCAAGATTTATCCTGGGGAACGAGTTGCCCTAGTGGGGGCGAGTGGTGCAGGTAAAAGTACCTTGATGCGCCTGCTCAATGGCATCTTACTCCCCAGTCAAGGAGAAGTCTGGGTCTTAGGTCGTAATCTAGCTAGAATCTCCCCGCGCCAATTGCGTCAGGTGCAGCGTCGCCTTGGCACCGTTTACCAACAGTTCAATCTAGTCAATAACCTCCGGGTGATTCATAACGTTAATGCCGGTCATTTAGGACGCTGGTCATTGATGAAAGCTCTTATTTCTTTATTGTTTCCCCAAGAGGTAGACACTGCTCTCAAGGCTTTAGATCAGGTAGGAATTCCCGAAAAGCTTTATGCACCAACCGAGGAACTGTCTGGAGGACAGCAACAACGGGTTGCCTTAGCTAGAGTGCTGGTGCAAAATCCTGACGTGATTCTTGCTGATGAACCGATTTCTAACCTGGACAGGCAAATGAGTCGGGAAATTATGGATTTGCTAAAGGAGATAAGTGAAACCGGGGGAAAGACATTAGTAACTAGTCTGCATTCTATCGAATTCGCCTGCAGTCATTGCGATCGCTTGGTGGGATTGCAACGGGGAAAGATTGTCTTTGATGTTCCTCCAGGGGTTTTGTCTCAGAGCATGATCGACAAATTATATGCTACAGAGACTGATCTGATGAATGTATAGTTTGAAATTTTTAGGAACATTTCCGTCTAAACTTATATAGCATTCGAAGTAAAGTTTAAGACACATTAGAAATCTCCAAATAATCTTTAATCGAGTCAAATAAATAAAATTAAACGTGTGAAAAATTATCATTTTTAAAAAATAATTTTATAAACGATATTAGCGTGACCAAATTAGTTATATTAATTGCATAAATTTTGACTACAGTCAAGCTAATTTATTACATATTTACACTACCATTTATTTCGTTTGTTTCGTCTATTAACCTCTATTTTTCGGGTGTTATGGTATTATATAAATCTATATTTGTGTTCCCTGTTACCCGTTTTATGTTCCCTGTTCCCTTGAAAGCAAAATACTATTAAAATCCGTTGCAATAACTTAGATGACTCAAAGTTTATCTCGTCCACCATTACTGAATCGCAGCCTGCTGTGGGCAATTTGTTTTGTCATTTTTATCGGGATGGCGGTTGTTAAAGCTGGTATCTTTGAGCAAGATCTTGTTAATGTGGGAGGATTTTACCAACTATTGCGATTCTTGCGGGCGAGTTGGCACCCCGAAGTGAGTCCTGAGTTTCTGCAGCTGACCCTGAAGGCTACCCTCACGACCCTAGCTTATGCCGCCTGTGGCACTTTTCTGAGTATCTTGCTCGGCGTGGTGGCAGGAGTTATCACCTCCCAGGTTTGGTGGTTGACAGTCTTGCCTCACTGGACTCTGCGACAACCCATCTGGCTGGGAATTCGGGGACTGCTGGCCTTCCCCAGAGCAATTCATGAGATGATCTGGGGCATTTTTTTTGTCAGTATCTGGGGTTTAGATCCTCTGGCGGCCATTATGGCCATCGCCATTCCCTATGGGGCAATAGTCGCGAAGGTCTTCTCAGAAATTCTGGATGAAACGCCCCGGGGTGCTTTGATGGCATTACTCAGTAGTGGCGTGTCCCCCTTGATGGCCTTTCTTTACAGTATCATTCCGCAAGCCTTTTCAAATCTCCTGTCCTACACCCTCTATCGCTTTGAGTGTTCCATTCGTTCAGCTACTGTACTGGGGCTGGTTGGGGCTGGTGGGTTGGGCTATGAGATCTTGCTGAGTTTACAGTCTCTGCGTTACGAACAACTATGGACATTTTTCTATGCCCTAGTTTTATTAAGTGCTGTAATTGACATCAGTAGTGTCATCTTGCGCCGCCGGATTAATTTGACAGTAGTTTTAATTTTAGTGGCCTTGTGCTGTTTGGGGTTTTTGTATGTCAGTCCTGATGTGAGCAAGTTTTGGTCTCCCCGAACTCAAAAACTCTTGGGTGACATTGCCCAAGCATCATTTCCCCTCGATTTTAAGGCTGTGCCCTTGTCGCAGCTGTGGAAGTTATCACTACAAACTCTAGTTATGTCTGTCCTGGCCAGTGCTGGTTCTGGTCTTGTAGGGATTGTTCTGTCTTTTCCGGCAGCCCATAATTTTTTGCTACCAGGGGGATTGCTCAATCCCAGTCCAAAAGCTTCCCGATTAGCTGCCTTACAAGGCTGGTCTATCCTAGTATTCACCAGGATCATACTAATGTTTGGCAGAGCTATTCCTGCCCCAATTTGGGCATTAGTGGTGATGTTTGTCATGTTTCCGGGAGTGTTACCTGGTGCGATCGCCCTAGGATTGCATAATCTTGGCATCCTTGGCAGGTTGATGGCAGAAATCAATGAAAATTTGGAAAAGCCTCCCTTAGAAGCCTTAAAAGCACAAGGAACTCCAGGAGCACTCTTGTTTCTCTATGGGATATTCCCGATGAATTTACCTCGTTTTCTGGCTTATATTTTCTATCGCTGGGAGGTATGTATGCGGGAGACAGTCATTGTAGGATTAGTTGGGGCTGGAGGATTAGGGGTGTTGTTGACCGAACAACTGAGCAGCTTTGATTATCGCAGTGTGGGCGTGACGCTGGTTTGTTTTGTCTTTTTGACTTTTTTCGTTGATTGGGTGAGTGCTGCCGCTAGAGAATCGATAACTCCTCATAAATCTCTAAATTAGTAATGGGATTATGCTTCTGCCTTACTGGTGTTGCACAATAACAGGATGATGTACCTATTTGCCGAAGGAAGTTTGAACTGTAGAGATACTCTTAAACCGTCATAAATCAGGATAAACCCGCATAAAACAGTCAAGGTGCAATTTATTGTTGCCTGAGGGAGAAGTGGTCATCAGCAATTGGAGTCAAGCCTGCCACAAATCTTTCTAGGCGATCCTGGCATCTCGACCAGGAGTTTCTTGAAAGCCTTAGTTTTGCTATGCTTACAATCAAGGGGCGACCGATGAAGGCGCTCATAGAAGCGAAAGGGGTAAGAGCCTTTCCACGGTCAGGATTCAGGCCAAGTTCCCACCCAAAGGAGCGTATTGAGATGGATAACTCGGTGAAAACTAGGTTGTGCTGATTTAGAATCGAGACTGAAGCAAGAAGGTCGGGAGGAAACTGAGGAATTTAAAGAGCATGTTGCCAAAGTCGTAGGCATGAGTGCAGTTAAGTATGCTGACCTTAGTCAAAATCGTACCAGTAACTATATATTCAGCTTTGATAAGATGTTGGCACTCCAGGGCAATACGGCACCATATATGCTTTATGCCTATGTCCGGATTCAAGGAATTAGCCGCAAAGGGGAGATTGATTTTGAGCAACTGGGAACCGATGCCAAAATTTTGTTGCAAGAAAACGCAGAATTGGTGCTAGGGAAGAAGTTATTGCAACTGAATCAGGTTCTTGGTGAAGTTGAGAAAGAGTTGATGCCGAATCGCCTTTGTCAGTATTTATTTGAACTGAGCCAGAAGTTTAATCAATTCTATGACCAATGCCCTGTACTGAAAGCCGAAGAACCCAAGCGGACATCCCGTCTGCTGCTATGTGATTTGACTGCTAGAACTCTCAAACTGGGATTGTCTTTACTGGGAATCCAGGTACTGGAGCGGATGTAGTACAGTTAACTATCTCAGCTATCAGCCAAGGTCAAAGGCTGATAGCTTAATACTTACGTACATCTTTATTAGGACAACTATCTGAATAACTCTGCTTCAGCATCAGCAAGTTCACGACACTAGTGTTCGAGCCACAGGGTGAGATAATGGTTTGGTTTTGACCACAATTTCCACATCTTGACCCAAAGCGTTTAAGAAGCGAAACAGCCGCACAATTGAAAAACCCGCCAACTTACCATTGATAAGTGCGGAAACTTTGGGCTGATCTACTCCTAAAACCTTTGCCGCCGCAGCTTGTGTCATACCCTGGTTGGAAATAATACTACTAATCTTACGAGCCAGTTCTGCTTTAACGATTAATTCGTCAGAGTTTTCTAAACCTAAATCGGCAAACACATTACCACTACTAGCTTGTACTTCAATTTCTTTGACCATAATTACTACCTCTACTCGTGAGTGTAATGTTGTGAGTAATGTTCTCTGGCTCTTTTTAACCTGGCTTCAATTAATTCCAGCTCTTGCTTGGGTGTGGCGATACCTTGCTTTGATTTCTTTTGAAATGTATGCAGAACATACACTACACCTTGGAGTTTTACGGTGTATACACCCCGATAAGTGTCTCCATCAAAGTTGTCAATAACTTCGAGTACACCAGCACCTTTGAATCCTTTGAGGGGTTTAGCACCGGGATGTTTGTCTCCACATTGAGCTAAGTACAAGGCATAACCCATCACTTGCTGAACTTCTGAGGGAAATTTTTTCAAATCTTCCAAGGAACTGCCAACCCACTCTACAGGTTTTAAGGACACATCCATGTGATAAATATGCCAATTATAGCATGCTAATTACTAGTGTCCTAATTATCGGTTTCTACAATGAACAGGGTGTATAAGATCACTCCCCATAGCAGCAACACAAACCACTCGAAGGTGGCAAAACCTGCAAACATAGGGCGCAGTTCAACTAATGATTTGCTCGACTCGACGATATAGAGCCATACTCTAACTGGCTGAGTTTTGCTGATTCAGCCAGTTTGGAACATTCTCGTCCCTAGGCGCGATCGGGGTGTTCTTGTCTTAGGGGTAATTCAACCACTCAACCGACCACAGAACTTCGCACTGTCCAGTATGAATGGATTGTAGCGATTTGAAAATTAGTGACTAAAGGATTTGACAATTGCTATAAGTTATTGATAATCTGCTTCTGATATTCTTCCTCAGTCATCATCTCTTGGGTACTCTCCACTCTGTCTAAAAATACAATTCCCTCAAGATGGTCATATTCATGCTGAAATATCCTGGCTACAAAGTCTGTTAATTGTTGCCGCTGATACTGACCATACCGATTAGTATACTCCACCTCAATTCGACTATACCTGGGTACTAACCCTCGAATGCCGGGAATACTCAGACACCCCTCCCAGTCCTTAACCATGTCAGTGTCATGACTAATAATGCCAGGATTAATCATAGCCGTTGCTTCCATCAACGGTGCGTGGGGATACCTTAAATTCGGACGAGACGCTACTATAAACAAACGATAGGATTGAGATACTTGGGGTGCTGCAATGCCAACGCCATTGGCTGCTGTAGCAGTTGCTATGAGCTGATCAATCAGTTGTTGAAGGCGTTCATCGAGCAAATTATGTACTCGCTGAGTATGCTGCCGTAAAATCGGGTTGCCTAACTGAGCAATTTGTAGTGTTTCACTCACCATAGTAAAAGCCAAACGTCTATATCCGTCAAGCTTATTCGATCAAATGCTCAAACAGTACCTTTATATATTAAAAATTGGTAAAAATTTTTGGGTGGTGGGATATAGGAAAGCGGTGCGACCCCGCGCTTTTTAAAAGCTAAGCGTGAACGCGCACCGTAGGAATTTATATGCCCTTGGTCTGGGCTGTGGCTCATCACATCTAGCTTAAAAAAAATTGACTACGGTAGAGAAAAAACAGTGAAAATTTCCCCAGAACAACTATGGATTCAGGTATTAGAACGTCTCAAACTACAACTGAGTCAGCCCACCTTTGAAACTTGGCTCAAGACAACTAGTGCTCAACAGCTTGACAATAACTGTTTGCTGATTCGCACTGCCAATCCCTTTTCCAGAAATTGGTTGCAGAAGTATTACGTTAAAACAATTGCTGATGTCGTGGAAGATATTTTAGGTCAACGAGTGGAAATTCACTTCACAACGGCTACAGGAGACAATAACTCAATTACTGGTGATCCTGACTTTTCCTGGTCATTTCCGGTAGCCACTAATCATTCCGAAAATACCTTTAAAAACCAGCCAAGACGCGCTAAGTTAAATCCTAAGCATGTTTTCTCTCGCTTTGTGGTTGGTCCTAATAATCGCATGGCTCATGCTGCATCTCTGGCGGTAGGGGAGTATCCAGGACGAGAGTTTAACCCTCTGTTTCTTTGTGGTGGTGTTGGTTTAGGCAAAACTCATTTGATGCAGGCAATTGGTCATTACCGCTTGGAGAATAACCCAGACTCTAAAATTTTTTATGTTTCTACTGAGCAGTTCACTAATGATTTAATTTCTGCTATTCGCGAGGATAGTATCCAAAGTTTCCGGGAACATTATCGGACAGCGGAGGTACTTTTGGTAGACGATATTCAGTTTATTGAAGGTAAGGAATATACTCAGGAAGAGTTTTTCCACACCTTCAATACTTTGCACGAAGCTGGTAAACAAATTGTCTTGGCATCAGACCGTCCTCCTAATCAGATTAATAGCTTGCAAGAACGCCTTTGTTCCCGCTTTTCTATGGGGTTAATCGCTGATATTCAGCCACCAGATTTGGAAACCAGGATGGCTATCTTGCAAAAAAAGGCAGAGGACGAAAATATACGTCTACCCCATGACGTGGTTGAGTACATTGCTGCTAGCTACACCTCTAACATTAGAGAACTAGAGGGAGCTTTGACTAGGGCTGTGACTTATGTATCGATTTCGGGGTTAGCGATGAATGTGGAAAATATTGCACCGATTTTGAACCCACCAACCAAGAAGATTCAGGCTTCTCCTGAGGTTATTTTAAGTACTATATCTAATACGTTTAATCTTTCAGTGGAAGACTTAAAAAGTAGCTCTCGGAGGCGAGAAATTAGTTGGGCTAGGCAAATTGGGATGTATCTGATGAGGCAGCATACAGAATTGAGCCTACCCCGCATTGGGGAAGAATTTGGGGGCAAAGACCACACGACAGTCATGTACAGCTGCGATAAAATTACTCAGCTGCGGGAAAAAGATGATGAGTTAGCTCAGAAACTTTCTCAGTTAAGCGATCGCATAAATCTGACAGCTAGGAGTCAAAACCAAACATAAAGCCTGTTTATAGCAATTATCAGCGACGTTTGAGGTACTTTTTTCCTAGCTTTTTGGGAGCAGGGAGTAGGGAATCGGGAATCGGGAATCGGGAATCGGGAACAGGGACAAAATACTCTGTACCTCATTAGGCTAGAAACCGCTATTTTAATTAAAGTTTGTTAATTAAAGTTTGTTAATTAACGGCTTGAGCTTGATGCTATGATCGAGTTTACTGCTATAATATATGGCTTCTGAGTATAAATGCTCTGTGGAAAAATCACCGAATTTTTCCACAACTTTTTCCACAAATGGTTTGCTAACTCAATTAGTATTCAGCTATCAGCTATCAGCTATCAGCTATCAGTTATCAGCTATCAGTTATCAGTTATAAGCTATCAGCTATCAGCTATCAGCTATCAGCTATCAGTTATCAGTTATAAGCTAATGCTTCACAGGCTAGAAGCCTGTGCCACGCTACTTGAGGTGCTATCAGCTAAAAGCTGACTACTGATGGCTAAAGGCTGACCACTGACCGCTGACTACTGACCGCTGACCACTGACCGCTGACTACTGACTGCTGACTACTGACTGCTGACTACTGACCGCTGAATGCTTAGGTTTTTGAGGTGGTTTTGTACAAAGATTAGTAATCGAGTACTATAGTTTCTTACTAAAGCAAGCCCCATTACGAAACCAATCATGAAACTGGTTTGCAGTCAAAGTGACCTCAATACAAACCTTTCACTAGTGAGTCGGGTAGTGCCTTCTCGCCCTACTCATCCTGTGCTGGGAAATGTTTTGTTAGAAGCAGACCAAAAAAATCAGCGGGTGCTACTAACTGCTTTCGACCTTAGCGTGGGTATCCAGACTAGCTTTAATGCTGACGTTGAGACAGGAGGGGAAATTACCCTGCCAGCCAAACTGCTCAATGATATTGTTTCCCGTCTACCTTCAGGGGAAATTACTCTAGAGGATGATGGGAAAGGTACAGACAGTGATAGCCTGATTGTCACCTTAACCTCGGCTACCGGACGTTATCAGGTTCGAGGTATGAGTTCTGAGGAATTCCCCGAGCTGCCGGAAGTTAACACATCCGTTGCGGTTCATATTCCTGTAGAAGTCTTAAAGGCTGGATTGCAGGGTTCTTTATTTGCCACTAGTTCTGATGAAACTAAGCAAGTGCTGACGGGGGTTCACCTTACTGTACAGTCGGACAAATTGGAATTTGCTGCTACCGATGGTCACCGACTAGCAGTTGTGGAAACTAATCGGAGAATAGAGGAAAGTGCAACGACTGAAGCTACCCAAGAATTGGATGATCATGATTTACCCGTAGAATTTACGTTACCAGCTAGAGCGTTACGGGAGTTGGAGCGGATAGTATCTAAGGCTGAAGCTCAGGATATTATTGCGATTCAGTTTGAACCTGGTCAGATTGTTTGTCAAGGGGGAGAACAGCGTTTAACAAGCCGAACTCTGGAAGGACAGTACCCTTCCTATCATCAGCTGCTTCCCAAACACTTTCAGCGTCAGATCATTCTCGATCGCCGTCAATTACTGAGTGCAGTAGAACGGATTGCAGTGTTGGCTGATCAGAAAAATAATATTGTCAAGTTTAATATCGATAGTGTTAACCAGCGGCTTCACCTCTCGGTAGAGGCAAAAGATTTGGGTAGTGGTCGGGAGTCAATGGAAGTTCAAATATCGGGTGATAGTTTGGAAATTGCTTTTAATGTTAAGTACTTAATTGATGGCTTAAAGGCGCTTTATACCTCTGATATTCAAATTCAGATGAATGAAGCTAATAGTCCTGTGATTTTTATGCCTCTAGGGGGATTGAAGATGACCTATTTGATTATGCCAGTTCAGATTAGGAAATAGTAACAGAAGAGTGTGGGAAGTGTGGGAAGTGTGGGAAGTGTGGGAAGTGTGGGAAGTGTGGGGAGATGGGGAGATGGGGAGATGGGGAGATGGGGAGATGGGGAGATGGGGAAATAGCGAGATAGCGAGATAGGAAAAATTTTTATAGCTCCCGACTCCCGACTCCCGACTCCCGACTCCCGACTCCCGACTCCCGACTCCCTTCTAAATTATGGATTTAACTGCCAAACTAGTTATTTTCCAAGGCTCTATCTTAACTACTTTTCCATCAGCTGATGCTTCTGATAAACTAACAGGTCTTTCCAATAAGTCAACTGGGTGAACTATTTTCAATCCTAAATCACTGACTAAGGATAAATTTGCTGATTCCCCATGAGATTCATAACATCTGATAATCCATTGATCAGGGATATGTTCGGATTGTTTAAGTGCAATCAAAATTAGAGTCTTAGCTGACAAATTTAATAGTTGTCCGGTTGATGGTAAAGAAGGTCTACTATTATTACTGACATTATTACTGAAAATAGAACTATTAGCGGGAGACCAAAGTAAACTTAGAAATGGTAAGTTAAGCTGGTATGCTAGGTGAATTGTATCTGCAGAACGCCAACTGCCTTGATGAGGATAGAGAGCATAGGTGAATTGGTGGATGCCTTGATCAGTTTCAGGATCGGGCCAAGTGGGAGAGCGAAGCAATGTTAGACGTAATTGGGAAGCCTGGGCATCATAGCCGTATTTGCAATCATTAAGCAAACTGACACCATAGGTTTGATCACTCAAGTCTGCCCAACGCAGAGCAGGTACTTCCCATTTAGCTTGCTCAGCAGGGGTTTGGGGTCGAGTAGAACGTTGAATTACCCCACAAGGCATCTCATAGGACACATAATCGGCATCAATGGCTAATGGAAACGCAGCTTTGACTAATACATGGCGTTCCTGCCAGTCTACGGTAGTGGCAATCTTGAGTACTGGAGATTCAGCTGAAAGGATATAGTCCTGAGAAAATTGCGATCGCATCAGCCGACGCACCACTCGCAAACGTTGACGCAATACTCCGGTTTCAATCCACTCGATCCCGATCAGCTCAGTGCTCGGCAAAGGATGGTCAGCATAATTTGGGTCTATATTCCATGCATCCCAATATTGACCACTATCCTCGAAAGCTTGTAGCTGATTTCCAGGACCACTAAGCACTTCCCGCTGATTAACCTGATCGAAGACACTACTTAAATCTCCAGTTTCTGGGTCTACCACCACTCGTAGGTATTGATTCTCTAACACGAAATCTTCAATCGGGAGTTGGGAATCGGGAATTGGGAATCGGGAATCGGGAATCGGGAATCGGGAGTCGGGAATCGGGAATCGGGAATCGGGAATCGGGAATCGGGAATCGGGAATCGGGAATCGGGAATCGGGACGTAGCTCTAAGTTCAAGTCCACATCATGGCGTTGCTGAATTGAAGTATGAATTCGTGATTGTTTGGTTTTGGTAAAGCCCCCTAAATCCCCCAACTTTGGGGGACTTTGAGAGTTTTGTACCCCCCAAAATTGGGGGGCTAGGGGGGCAAAATCATACCCAGAATCAGCAACGCCCACATCATTGCTACATAACCAAAAAACACGATATCCTACCGAAGGAATATTACTGGCTAGAAACAGCAATTCTATTTGAGCATAGGAGAGATTGTCATTGTTATTGTCATGGTTTGGGATTTGCTGGGCTTGATCGTGCGTAACTTGAGAGATTATCTTTTCCCCAAAACAGTCATACACTTCCCATTCCACTGACCCGACCGGTAAAGAAATAGCTAAAGAAATAGCTAAAGAAACAGCAATGAGTTCTGAACGCTCCCAATTGAGAGGATTAAAGACAATAATGGCTTGAGCATTGGGTTTCGGTGGTGGTGGCAGGGTGATCTTGGATGCGATCGCATTTAATGATTCCTCCAATATCTTTCCCGTCACCTCCTCGACTTCCTGCCAAGCCTGATTAGCGTCTACAAAGACTTCCGGAATCGATGTTCCTGGTAATATGTCGTGGAACTGATTAAATAAGACCTTTTTCCAGGCTTCCTCTAGTTCAGTCTTAGGATAAGCTTGTCCTGTCGCAATGGTTTTTAGGGCGGCAAACAGTTCTGCTTGGTACAATAAACCCTCACAACGACGTAGATAGCGCTTTTGGTCAGCGTGAGTGGTATAGCAACCCCGATGGAATTCTAGATACAGTTCATCATTCCAGACCGGAATCTCTTTAGTAGTTTGGCTTTGGCCTTTCTTCCCTTCCCTCTCCTCTGTTCTGATTTCTTCTTTCCCCACACTTTCGACACTTCCGACACTAAGGTTCTCAACACAACCTGCAACCTTGGCCAAAAGGCCACGCTTTCGGCAAAGCCGACGCTGCGCGAACGCGAACAACCTGCTAACCTTCAACCTACTAACCTTCAACCCGCTAACCTTGGCCAAAAGGCCACGCTTCGCGAACAACAAATACTCACTGGCGGTGGTAAATTCCAGCTTTGGGAAGAATGGGGATTTTTGCCAACGTCTTGCTACTTGTAACATATCCCTGGTGGGACCACCGCCATGATCTCCGACACCAGGTAACCAAAATGCCTCCTTGAGTGAGGTTTGAATTTCCCAATCAATGGCGTAGCTTGCCATAGTAATGGGATTTGTATCCATAACACCAGCAACGTTAGGGGGAGACATCAGGCTGAAGATTTGGCTGCCATCGGGAGACTGCCACCAGAAAGCACCATAGGGAAATTTGGTGGTATCGTTCCAGTGCAGCTTCTGGGTCACGAAGTAGTCAATTCCACCCTGTTTGAGTAATTGAGGTAGTTGCCAACAGAAGCCAAAACTATCCGTTACCCATGCCACTGTGGTTAACTGACCGAAGGTTTTCTGGACGTAACGTTGACCATAGAGGATTTGTCGGACTATTGATTCACCATCAATTAGGTTTAATTCCGGTTCTACCCACATCCCCCCCACAATTTCCCAACGACCAGCTGCAACTTGTTGTTTTATCCGTTTAAATAAATCAGGGCGATGCTGTTCTATCCAAGCATAAAGGGCAGGGGTGGTATGGCAAAAGGTGAAATCTGGAAATTCTTGCTGTAGCTTTAATACTGATTCAAAGGTACGCACAGCTAAGTCCCAGGTCTCGCTGACTGGCCATAACCAAGCCAAATCAAGGTGAGCATGACCTAGCATTTGGATAGAGTTTTGACTATTTTGAATTCTGAAGTTTGAATTTTCAATTGTACTGAGTTGTTGGCGCAATCGGGTAAGCGATCGCATAAATTCTGTCGGCTGTGACACCATTTCCCAATCAATCTCAGCCACAGCCTTAGCTAGAGTCCCTAATTGTTCTGGTTCAAAACTAGCGCTATACTTTTGTAAGACAGTCAATTCATCAGCTACAAAGCCTGGATCGATATCATTGGTGGCTTCGTAGAGGATTTGCGATCGCATTAATCCGCCGATATCATGACCAGGACTAACCAACCTGAGGGCTACGGCAAACTCTTCCCCTGGCACTACTGCTGGATTTAGCAGCATCCGTGTGGAGGAATCAAATAAATCCCCCTCTTGTACCAGCTGACCGTTGACAAAAATCTGAGCCGATTCTGCCCACCACGTCAACACTAAACGTAATCCTAAGCCAGCTAAAGGATAGCGCTGCAAATCCTGGGGCACTAGGAATCGTTGACTCAACCAGATCACTTGTCTTCCAGCAGACCAAGTAATGTAATCCTTGTCATTACGTTGGGCTATTGACCAATTGTTCCAGCACTCTGGTTGAGTGGCCACAGGATAAGGAATATCTTCTTTACAGTATCGCCAACCCTGCTGAACATTGGTTTGAGTTAAAGCACGGAGTTTTGCGATCGCATGATTAATCCCATCAATAAGCCTAATCTGATCCATTTGGTTTAAGTAATTTGAATAAGATTAGTCAAATTGTCGCTAAAATCAATGGCACCGACTATGATTAATTTGTTATTGGTGGTTTATTGAAAGTTATCAGCTATTAGCTATCAGCTATCAGTTATCAGCTTTCAGCTTATGGGCTACGCGCACGCTACTTGAGGTGCTATCAGCTTTCAGCCACAGGCCAACGGCTGAGCACTGAGCACTGACCGCTGAGCACTGACCACTGACCACTGAATGCTTACAATCGAGCTTAAATGTCTATCAGCTAGCTAATCCCTCACCCAAGCAATAATCATCATGTCTTCCCCTGCCAAAGGTCCCTATCGCAGTAGATTGTTTAACTTTATCAATCGACAATCTCAACGGTTTGCTGACCAAATTCAACGTACAATACGGCATTTAAAAGTTGCAGGGGTATGGGGAGGGCAAATTTTACTTTATCCGGTTTACCTGCTGGTGCAAGCTAGTTTATCCGCTGGGCGTCAGATTTCTTCTTCGGTAAAAGCTGGATTGCCCCAATTAAGCACATTTAGCCACGCCCAGCCCCAGGAAAAACCGCCAGAAGCAGATACAGCAATTCAGCGAGTGCTACAAGAGTTGAACCTTGGCAAGTTTACCCTTGAAGCTGATCTAGACAACCTAAAACCGTCTAACGGGCAAGCTGTAACCCTAAATAACGGGCAACCTATCCTACTGGAACGGCAAAGGGGAACATCCCTAAATAACCAGGAACCTGTAAGCCTATATAACGGGCAAGCTGTAACCCCAGCTAAACCCGCGACTAATGAGCATATGCTAATTAAGGGAGTGGCTTGTTTATTGGACAACCGGGGTCTAGTGCTGGTGACAGTGGAAAATCAAATTCTGGATATATTGACACCCCAGCAGCAGCACAAACTAGCATCCAGAATCAGTTGGGAGCTGGCTGACTTACTGCGTAAATGGCGTTTAGCCCACTCGTTAGACGGCAAAAAAGCATCCCCTTCCCTTGCTACCTTAGATCACCCCCCTATTTTTCCACCCATCAGGCTATTCTGGCGATTAATGGCCTGGGTGCAAACTAGTCCTGTAGCGATCGCAATTAATCTGTTCGGGGAATCGAGGATCATCCCAGCTGTTTCCAACCGTCAATCAGCCACCTCTGAGCACCGACAACCTAAACCTTCCAAACCACTCAATCTATTACCTTCTAACCCAATTGAGAACCTATTAACTTCCCTGGATAACAAATTCCTGGAACTGGAATCACACCAATTAGTACAACGATCGGAAGTTGTGGTTAAACTGAGTAAGCAAATCCCCCTAACCCTGCGCCAGAGTACTAATCAGCTGATTCAAGCCCTACAAAAACCATTTATTAAGGGTGATAGCTCAGAGGAGGTAACGGCAGGGTCTGAAACTAACCGATTTAAACTCTTAAGCTTAATCTATGCGGCGATTGACTACTTTTTTGGCAGAAAACCGTCTAATTTTAGTTTGATTGGTTCCTCAGAACAATCCGAAATTGCTTCTGGTTCTGGAAAGGTTTTACCAGATTTCTACCCAGAAGCCCATCAGCTATCAGGAGATAATTCCCCTCCACTTTCCCCGTCATTAAAACCATCCACCTCAACACCATCTCGGTCTAAATCAGATGAACTTGATCCTTGGTTATCCGATAATGATTTATGGGGCAACCCAGATGGATCTGACCAGCCCGAAAATTTATCTTCCTCAACCTCCAACTCCGGAAATCAGGCACAATCACCGGTTGCTAATAGTAAATCTAGACATCAGTTACCAGAAGGATTCAACAGCAAAATTCCTGTGAAGTCAGAAAAGTCTATTTGGATTCTATTTAAGCGATACCTGAACTTACTAAAGGCTCCAGGTAAGCTAATTATTTCGAGAACTAAATCTTCAAAAGTTCAACTAAAACCATCTATCAGCCAGAATAAAAATTCCAGGACTGAAAAATCACCAGACCTGTCCCAAATTCAGGATAATTTAGGAAAAACTACTCCCAAAGAATATCAAGATCAACCGCTAGCAGTTGTTAAGTCTGGTAGCACCCAGGTTAAAGGATATAAGGGAGAAGAAAATAATGCGATCGCTAACTCTAGAAACGATAGTGATGTAGAGCCAAATCAAGAATGGATTGAAACTAAAGCAACTCCAGAAGGATATATTAAGCATCCTTTAGAACGAGTGTTGGAGTGGTTAGACATCACCATGCTTTGGATAGAAGAGCTAGTGGTTAAAATTTGGCGGTTGCTGCAACGGTTGTGGCCATTTTGAAAAAAGGGAACAGGGAATAGGGAATAGGGAGTCGGGAGTCGGAACCCACCCCTAACCTCTCCCAGGAGGGGAACGGGAATCGGGAATCGGGAATATGGCATCAAAATTCTCGGCATTCCTACACGGATTGCTATATCAATGATCAGCATTCAGCTATCAGCATTCAGCTATCAGTGATCAGCTATCAGTGATCAGCTATCAGTGATCACTGAATACTTACGATGTAAAGCCCTAGGATTCCTCATCCATCGGATTATTACCGACATCGAATACAATCACAAATTTCGCATCAGGCATTAATCGCTTCAGGGCCCATAAATGTCCTTCGGCATCCGATCGATTGCGAAAGCGAGCAACAACTACTCGCTGCATTTCGGGTAATAGCCGCATGACCACCCATGGATGAAGGCGTTCAGAATACGTCATCATGAAAGTATCTCCTTGTGATTGGGGAGCCAGAGCTAGCCCGTCGATTTTGGACTCTCAGCGGGCTAGCTCTTGACTCTGGGCGTCTCAGCGCCCACATTGATATTATAGCACAAATAATCTTTTATTATAACATATTTTGAAAAATTTTGTAACAAACTGGTCGGGAGTCGGGAATCGGGAGTCGGGAATCGGGAGCAGGGAAACTATTGCCTCTTGCCTAATCAATATCAGTAGAGTGGGCATCCTGCCCGCCCGACAATAAGCATGACACTGGCAAGATGCCAGTTCTACAGCAAGATGCCCGCCCGACAATAAGCATGACACTGGCAAGATGCCAGTTCCACAGCAAGATGCCTATTGCCTATTGCCTATTGCCTTTTGCCTTCCCTACCCTTACTCCTCAAGTAAACCCTTCAACACCTCTTCTGTAAAAGGATTCTTACCAGCCCGGAGCTCATCTATCCATTTTTGTCGTTGTGCTTTCAACTCATCATCATCGATCCAATCTACAAATGCCTGAAAATATGATATGGCTCCTGCGGTATCCCCAGTCAGAGCTTTAGCTAAACCACGACTATCCAGAATACCTCCATCTTCAGGTTCTTTTGCTACTGCTTTTTCACAGGCATCCATGACATCAGCAGCATATCCATGGAGGCTACCAAACCAACAGATTTCGTTCCAATCATAAGCAGAAATTTCTAGGTTTGGATCTAGTTGTTGTGCTTTTTTATAGAGAGATAGGGCTTTGGTTAATTCACCTTGTATTGCTAACTGCTTACCTTGTTTAACTTTAGTGGGTGCTGCTAGCTGTTTGGCTTTTGTCTCTGGCTGTAATTCTAGATTAGGATTTAATTCTTTGGCTTCTTGAAACTTAGCAATAGCACCCTCAACATCCCCCTCTTCTGCTAACTGTTCACCTTTTGTAAAAAGAGCGATCGCTTTTGCCTTTGCCTCTGGCTCTAATTCTAGCTCCGGATTCCATTCTTGGGCTTTTTGGAACTTAGCAATAGCACCATCCACATCCCCCTCTTTCGCTAACTTCTCACCTTGTTTAACAAGACCGGGAGCTACTGCTACTTTGTCAACTGAATCTTGACATGAGCTTAAGCTTTCTAAATCTTCAGGATGCTCCACAAAGTAATCTTCAAGCAACTTACAGCCCCTAGCCAGCATCTCACCTAAATTTTCAACGGCCCAGAGTCTGACCATACCGTCCGATGATGCCGTAGCTAGCATCTTACCATCTCGGCTAAAGCTTAGACTATTTACCCGGCCTTGATGTCCTTTCAACAGAGCTAATGGATGAAACAGAGCTAATGGATTGCCCTGTAAATCCCAGAGTCTGACAGTATTGTCTCTTGATGCCGTAGCCAGCATCTGACCATTAGGGCTAAAACTTACACTATTTACCCGGTCTTGATGTCCTCTCAACAGAGCTAATGGATTGCCCTGTAAATCCCAGAGTCTGACCGTTTTGTCCCATGATGCCGTAGCCAGCATCTGACCATCGGGGCTAAAACTTACACTTAATATCGAGGATTGATGTCCTTTCAACACAGCTAATGGATTGCCTTGTAAATCCCAGAGTCTGACAGTGTCTGATGATGCCGTAGCCAGCATCTTACCATCGGGGTTAAATTTTGCATCATATACGAAGGATTGATGTCCTCTCAACACAGCTAAGGAATTGCCCTGTAAATCCCAGAGTCTGACAGTGTCATTTGATGCCGTAGCCAGCATCTTACCATCTCGGCTAAAACTGACACTAGTTACCGAGTCTTGATGTCCTTGAAACAGTGCTAAGGGATTGCTCTGTAAATCCCAGACTCTGACCGTATTCCATGATGCTGTAGCCAGGGTTTTACCATCTCGGCTAAAACTGACACTATTTACCGAGTCTTGATGTCCTTGAAACAGTGCTAATTGATTGCCCTGTAAATCCCAGAGTCTGACGGTTTTGTCATTTGATGCCGTAGCCAGCATCTTACCATCTCGGCTAAAACTGACACTAGTTACCGAATCTTGATGTCCTCTCAACAGTGCTAAGGGATTGCTCTGTAAATCCCAGACTCTGACCGTATTCCATGATGCCGTAGCCAGGGTTTTACCATCTCGGCTAAAACTTACACTTGATACCGAGCTTTGATGTCCTCTCAACACAGCTAAGGAATTGCCCTGTAAATCCCAGACTCTGGCTGTTTTGTCGTGTGATGCTGTAGCCAGGGTTTTACCGTCGGGGCTAAAACTTATACTATTTACCCAGTCTTGATGTCCTCTCAACACAGCTAATTGATTACCCTGTAAATCCCAGACTCTGACAGTTGTGTCCTCTATTTTGTCCTCAGTCAGAGGATTATCATGTGATGCCGTAGCTAGCATCTTACCATCTCGGCTAAAACTTACACTTCTTACCCAGCCTTGATGTCCTCTCAACACAGCTAATTGATTGCCCTGTAAATCCCAGACTCTGACAGTTTTGTCCTCTGTTTTGCCCTCAATCAGGATCGTACCATCTGATGCAGTAGCCAGCATGTTACCATCGGGGCTAAACCTTATTATAGTTACCGGCTGTTGATGTCCTTTCAACAGTGCTAGTTGCTTGCCCTGTAAATCGAAGAGTCTGACAGTTTCGCCCAATGGCGTAGCAAGCATGTTACCATCGGGGCTAAACCTTACACTATTTACCAAGCCTTCATGTAATCGAAATTTTCTGTTTTCTTTGAATTTAGTCAGACTCTGGTGTAAAGCATAGATAGGAATAATAGCAGGATAGTTATCCAAAGAGCGACCATCTTTGACTATATTAAATAGCTGTTGCCCAGTCTCCATAGCTGAGTATAAAAGCTCTCGATCGCCATAGTAACCATTATCCCCTGGTAACCGTCGTAAAATACTAAGCGCTTGTTGTTCTAGTCGCGCACCTGTTTTAGCTTCCTGTGATTGTTTAAAATTCTCTCTAGCTTCGATCCAAGTGAGCAAAGCAACAATTAAGGACAAACCTAGTATAGTAGTACGTATGCTGATGATTCGCTTCGCTTTGTCTTGAGCCTCAGTTAACGTATCATTCGCCTTAGCTAATATTCGACTTTCTTCTGCCAATACCCTGCGGTCTAATTCCTGACCAGCCGCCAAAAACTGATAATCCAAATCGCTCAAACTTTTACCCTTACCCCAATCTTGAGCATCCTGTAACGCTACCCCCCGCAACAAACGCGATTCATCCTTACACCCAGACTCAACCCAAGCGGTAAAGGCTTCAGAATAGGGACGCAGTCTCGCTAATTCTTGCTTAACCCAATCGCGATCAAAAACACTGCCATAAATCCGGTTGTTAACTTTTAAATACCCATCCCGCTCCACTACCAACCCCGATAGTCTTAATTCCGTCTGTTCATCACTGCCATCAGCGGCAAGACTACCCTGATCTAATACCTGCTGATACAATCCCAACAGCCTACTCGCCCGTTGCTCATTTCTGAGAATGCGATCGCGTATGGTCTTCAAGTGCTCTGGCTTATCCTGAGATACCCAATTGTCAATAATCTGGGTACGGGCGACCTGTGCAACTCCAGTTCCCCCCTGGTTAAGGGGGGTTAGGGGGGATCCCAATCCCGAAGTGCTGTGGATGGATCCCCCTCCAGAATTTCCCCCAACTCCAGTTCCCCCCTGGTTAAGGGGGGTTAGGGGGGATCCCAATTCCGGAGTGTTATCGATGGATCCCCCTCCCGTCCCCCTTAATAAGGGGGAAGCCAGAGCAGGGTTAGATTCCCCTCCAGAAGTTCCCCCAACTCCAGTTCCCCCCTGGTTAAGGGGGGTTAGGGGGGATCCCAATCCCGAAGTGCTGTGGATGGATCCCCCTCCCGTCCCCCTTAATAAGGGGGAAGCTTGAGCATGGTTCGATTCCCCTCCAGAAGTGCCCTCAACTCCAGTTCCCCCCTGGTTAAGGGGGGTTAGGGGGGATCCCAATCCCGAAGTGTTATCGATGGATCCCCCTCCCGTCCCCCTTAATAAGGGGGAAGCTTGAGCATGGTTCGATTCCCCTCCAGAAGTGCCCTCAACTCCAGTTCCCCCCTTGTCAAGGGGGGTTAGGGGGGATCCCAATCCCGAAGTGTTATCGATGGATCCCCCTCCCGTCCCCCTTAATAAGGGGGAAGCTTGAGCATGGTTCGATTCCCCTCCAGAAGTGCCCTCAACTCCAGTTCCCCCCTTGTCAAGGGGGGTTAGGGGGGATCCCAATCCCGAAGTGTTATCGATGGATCCCCCTCCCGTCCCCCTTAATAAGGGGGAAGCTTGAGCATGGTTCGATTCCCCTCCAGAAGTGCCCTCAACTCCAGTTCCCCCCTTGTTAAGGGGGGTTAGGGGGGATCCCAATTCCGAAGTGTTATCGATGGATCCCCCTCCCGTCCCCCTTAATAAGGGGGAAGCCAGAGCATCGTCCACCATTAACTTACACAACTTCTGGGTCAAAAACGGTTGTCCCCCCGTCCAGGTCAATATCTCACCTAACACCTGTTGAGGATTATCCACCTTCCCTACCAAACCAGGGAGCAGTGGTGTTTTCGCTTCTTCAAAGGTAAAGCCAGTCAGTTCAATATCCCGACCAATATTAAACGGAGTGCGCTGTTTATCCTGAATCAAATCCGCTGGAGTTGCTACTCCCAGCAAACAAAAACTCAGGCGATTGTAGACAGGATTTTCGGCTCGTTTGTTATAACAACTGCGAATAAAGGCAAAGAAATCATCTTTAAACGCTACTTTAATAATACTGTCAATTTCATCTAGAAATATAACAATAGTTTCCGAAATAGTTGCCAACAATACCGATTCAATAAACTTGCCAAACCCTAACAATGGAGCGATGTGTTCTGTATCTCTAAACCAAGCTTCTTCATCAAAGTTACCTGATAGCTTAAACTGAGACACCAGCATCACTATCAAGCTTGAATACCACATCTCTACGGGTATATTCTCTTTCCCAATCATGGTAAAATCGATACAACCACAGGCTACTCCTGCTTCCTGGAGACGCTTCATAGTTTGTACCCGCAAACTCGATTTACCCATCTGTCGCGAGTTGAGCACATAACAAAATTC
Organism: Moorena sp. SIO4A1; assembly: GCF_010672065.1. Taxonomy (NCBI): domain Bacteria; kingdom Bacillati; phylum Cyanobacteriota; class Cyanophyceae; order Coleofasciculales; family Coleofasciculaceae; genus Moorena; species Moorena sp. SIO4A1. The sequence goes on from NZ_JAAHHX010000003.1 coordinate 131,263, forward strand.
CCCAGCCATTAAAGCCTGAAAAATTTCGGTATCAGCTTTTCGCAGGGCATAAGTTGTGGTATCTTGAGGTAAACTTCCGCCAACTTGGTAGATTGTTGATTGGTTGGTCATGGTAGGAAAGGGAGTAGGGAGTAGGGAGTAGGGAGTAGGGAATAGGGAACAGGGAACAGGGAACAGGGAACAGGGAACAGGGAATAGAGAACAGTAGTGAAGATATTGGAGTAGTATTTGGTTTTATGCTAAAGGGATACAGTATTGGATTTGATGATATAGTTATAGAGTTTTACAGGATTTATTTACTCTTCCTATTTCACTGCTCCCTGCTCCGAAGTCCCTGCTCCGAAGTCCCTGCTCCCTATCTATAAAATCCTGTTACTAAAATACTGACGATACAAATTATATCGAGGAATACAATCGTTCCCGATTGCTCTGACTAATCCCAGACTTTCTAACAGATACGTTTCCTTATAATCCAGACGCACAGCTTTAGTAGTTGTCAGTAACTTTTTGAAAGGGTTTAGTAAATTGGGATGGAGAATTAGATTATTTAAAAGTTCTCGCAAATGATGACGATAAATCCCTGATTCTGTCGGGGCGGTTTCTAAAAGATGCTCCATGGTCATGTTGGTATTTTTGCTAAGAGTAGAGAAAGCCAGCGTCAACAAATAAGGATGTCCGCCTACCATACCCATTAATTTTTGCCCTGATTCAATGGATAACTTTAAACCATAACGCCCAGCTAAACTCTGAACTTTATCTAAGTAAAAATTCGATAACTCTACTGCTTCTCCCACATTAAAAGGAGACTGATTGATATCTAATTCAATATAAACCTCTGTAGAATAAACCACAATCAACCGCAGGTTTTTCCAAAGTTGATTATTTTTAGCATCCTCATGCCACGTGCGCAACAAACCTAGAAATTCGCCAGCTACTTCTGGATAAGGAAACACTCGGTCTACTTCATCCAAGCACAAAACTACAGGACTGGATAAAGACGGTAACAGATACTGCTCAAAATATCGTTGACAATTTACCTTACTATATAACCGTTTACTCCAATAATTATCCAACTGGTCTGATAAGCCCAAATTGTCACCAAATCGCACGGAAAACGACTGTAAAAATACATCCAAATCATGGCAAGGTAACTCATTCAGATTCAAATAAACTGTGCGATAACCCCGAGACTTAGCATAACTAAGAATCCGATTACTGAGTAACGTTTTCCCCATCAGCTTCGGTGCTTTAATCCGAATTAGCGCTCCTGGTTGTAAAATCTTTTGATAACACTCAGCATCTTGGAGACGTTCTAGATAAAAGTATCCAACTTGAGCAGTTGTCTGTAGTTGATTATTGGTGCTATTTGTGCTATTATAGTTGTTATTATTTGTTGGTAACTTAATACCCAGTAAGTTTAAAAATTCTGGTATAGACTGAGGGCGATCCCTTGCAACCAAATTCATGGCCTTGAGAATGGCTCGATTTATGCGATCGCTAATCTGGGGATTAAGATGGTTTGGTGGTGGTAATACAGCTCCCTCAACCCGCTCGTCAGCTGTTACTGGTTCATTTCCAGTTAAGAGCACATACAAGGTAGCGGCCAAAGCATAAACATCGGTGTAGGGTCCCTGTTGCCCACGGAACTCATATTGTTCCAGAGGAGCATAGCCTGGAGTAAAAGCAGAAAGATGAGTTTGCTTAACCCCAGGGACAAACTTAGTGGCAATACCCAAATCAATCAACACCGCACCAGAACCATTGTTCCGCACCATGATATTATTAGGTTTAACATCCCGATGGAGCAACCCTTGCTGATGAATATCCCTGAGGGCGCTACCAATTTGCTGGATGTACAGCAAGGCTTGCTCTTCTGAGAGGACACCCTGCCGTTCCACCAGAGCCGACAAGGTTTCCCCCTCGATGTATTCCATGATTAGGCAGGGTAGTTCACCTTCTCGGATAATTTCTTCAGATAAGCGGACTAGATGAGGATTACCACAGCTACATTGGGCTAATTTTACGGCTTCATTGGCGAAAATTTTCCAAAATTCTAATAAATTATCTTGCCGGAGTACATGATTAAGGATAGTTTTGATTACTATGCGATCGCCTGTTTTAGTTCGGGCTAAATAGGTAATACCCAGCCCACCTTCTCCTAGTTTTGTTTCGATGGTGTACTTACCGTTCTGTAGCCGATAACCAGGGGGCCAGGTAAGATTACTTACGCCGTAGCTGTGGTTAGGTGCCTGAGTAGTTGAGGGAGGTTTGTAGGGAGCATAAGGCTCTCCAAGCGTAAGATGTATGGGTTGTGTGGTGCTGCTATGACGAATTTTAGGGGAATTAAAGAAGCGTTTAACTGCATTTAACCGCTTCTTTAATTTCCCACAGACTGACCGATGCTTATGAGTCTTCATTGGAGATGCCCAACCTATCCAGGAGCTTAATTTGGTAGGGTTTATATTTCCACACAAATAATTTTAACGTTTCTGATAACTATCAGAGCCATTCGATTTGCTTCACCCTACTTCCTACTCCTACTCCCGACTCCCGACTCCCGACTCCCGACTCCCGACTCCCGACTCCCGACTCCCGACTCCCGACTCCCGACTCCCGACTCCCGACTCCCGACTCCCGACTCCCTAATCATCCTCCCAGCTGTTGCTAAACGTATCAAAAGGCTCCGTTGCACCTGTCCAATTAAAATCATTAATTCGTAAACCAACTAAACCCCGTTGTTGAACTGGATTATAGCGCAATAAAATATTGTAGCTTCGACGAGAATACTCTAAAAAGAAATCAGTACTAATTTCCTGATTAGTATCTAAATTTAGGGAAGTCTGAAAACCCACTCGAAAGGGACCATAGAGTTGTTGGGTAATACCAGCATTAAGAATACGAGTATCTGCAACTCGGTCGAATAAAAATGGTGATGTATTTCCTAAAGCTACCTGACTATAGCTGATATTAAAACCCGTATAGTCCAGAAACGGTTTAGAAAAATGACCGAATTGCCCAGTTAAGCCAATGTTCCCACGGAGAAACTCTTGAGAATCACCGTTACTATAGGCACTAGCAACACCCGTAATGGATGAATTCAGTTGAATATTGGGAAGCAGTGGTGCTGGTGTATAGCGCATACCTTCTTCAGCAGTTGCTGGCAAGATTTTACCTTGCCAAAGGGGTTGTGTCCAAGTTAAGGTTGCACTCCCTTGATAACGGGTCAAATTAATCCGATTGTTATCCCGAGGTGGCAGAGGTAGCAAGTCTACTCGATCTGTGTTAGCATTAATGCGCTGAACGCCAGCTTGATATCGAATAGTCAAGCCAGTTTTCCCTAAGGGAATTGTCGGTGATTCAAATATACCCCCAATACTACTCTGAACGGTTTGGAAACCCAAAGACCCGTTAAAAAGGCGATCGCGGTAGCTAGCTTCTAAGGTCAAGCGATGAGGGTAGGTGTTACCAATAGTTTGTCGGAGGCGCAAACTCCCCCTAGTTTCGTTTTCTAAATCCTCAGGATCCAGACTAGTGAGTGCTGCGGAACCTACTAGTGTAGTGCGTGAACCTAAGGTAGCATCGAGGTCAACAAGCAAACCAAAGTTAGCCGGATCGATTACGCCACCACCTTCTGCATCATTGTTCTCATCTTCATCATTGTCTCCAAGAATAGCTTTTTGAAGAAAGAACTGTGGTGTTAGACTAAACCTGACCGAGGGAGTTTCAACTATCTTGAAGCCACGCTGAATAAACACACCACCCCGGTCGTCATCATCATACCCAAAATCCAATAAACTCGGTTGCCGCTCACGGCGGTCAATCACAAACCGTTCACGAAATGTAGGCAAGGAAAACCCTTGATCAAAAACCAGTCGAGGATTCTTGGCAACTACTTCATCTACTTCTGGGGAAATCCGTCTAAATCGAGCATTTCTGGTGCGCCACTCCAACTCTGGTGGGGAAAAGGGGTCGTTGGTAATTCTGACATTAGTAGCAACTCCTTCTAACCCGTCAAACTCCACCCGGTCGGCTTCATAGCGGAATCGATTTATAGTCCCTTCTATTTCTGGGGATTCTATGGTTGTTGTGCTTGTCCCAGTTTCAGCATTGGGAATAACCCGAGCACCAAACTCAATGGCAAAGGCTCCAGGATTACTAATTCCAGTTAAGGGCTGGCTATTAATAATTCTGCGACTGACCGGTTGAGTTGGGGGGGGTGGCCCAGAATCTGAACTTGCTCTGACAAATTCTCCCCTAGCCTTGAAAACCACACCAGTATCTTGAACAAAATAATACTCAAAGCGCTCTCCCTCTAGCACCTGGTTACCACGGGTCAGAGCCACATTCCCATCCGCAACCACAATCCGAGTAGGCAAGTTGACTTGCAGACGGTCAGCTTCTAGTAAGGCATCTTGGAAGCGCAAGGTAACATTACCCACCGCTGTAATCACTTGTCTGGTTTGGTCATACTCCTGACGGTCTGAAGTCAGCTCAAGTATGTCTAGCTGCTCATTGGTATCGAAGGTAATTGTAGGAGCAGTAACTTCGGAATCTAACTCGGAACCAGATTGGGGTTGAGACAAGTTCTGGTCTGATGGTGGTGTAGTCTCGTCTAGGGAAGCTGGGTTAGATTGTTCAGGGATGATTAACTCAAACTCTCTAGTCTCTCCCCCCCGCTCTTGAGCTATAATGCGCTTGCTTCTAGCAATTGGCAAAGGGCAATTGGAATTGATACTCAAGGATTCATCTGGATTCGGTAAGGTTTCAAGAGTAGAACATGGTTTGGGGTAGGATTTGACAGCAAAGAATCTTTCCTGATTCCCAGGCTCAGGTTTAATCTCAGGTTGGCTATCAGCTTGGCGATCAGGTTGGCGTTGCTCAATTGAAGTCCGATAATTCCCCCCAAAATTGGGTGGTGAGGGGGGCAGGGGACTTTGAAGGTTTTGTTCCCCCCAGCGAGGGATTGCTCGCTGGGGGGCTAGGGGGGCGGAATCATACCCAGAATCAGCAACGGGTGTCTCAGAAGTAACCGACGAGGAAAACCTAGGAGAAACCCTAGTAGAAAATTCCGGTTCCAGAGTTGATGGTGCTTCTGGAGTTGGACTCTTGAGTAAGGACGTTAAATCAGGATTGAGTGGTTGCTTGATTCCTAGTTTTAGAAGAGCTTGTTGCCACTGTTGTCCTTGCCCTAGTTGCCAATTGTCTTGGCTGTTTGTTATCCTTGGCAAGGTCTGGCCAACTGCTGGGGAAATGGGTGGACCTAAGCTAGCAGCGCTTTTGTCTGTGGCTAATATTGGGAAAGCCTCAATCTTGAGCTCTCCTGTGGGGTAGGGTTTGAGCAGTACCTGGTTTTGCTGTTTTTGGTACTGTGCCGAAACGGTTATGGTTTGAGATAATTCATCTAGGTGGCTAGTGGTCTGGGAAGGTTTAACGGTTTGAATAATTGCGGGTACGACCGGCGGCTGAACTGGCTGGGGCATTTTTCACTAATTGTCTGGTGTTTTACTATTCAGACCAACAATCCTTGACTCAATCCCCAAGATTGTAGTTCCAAATCGGTTATCGACAAAGACAGCCCATATTACAATAATTAACCACAAATACAAAACCACCCTCCTCTAAGAGCGTGGTTTTGTCTGTATAGTCCCGTGTTAAAGAGCTGTGGCTATCTCTAGTTGGCCGATCGCTATTTACTCGAAATCCTTCCGCTTAGGGTTACGAGATGGATCGTTTGACAAGAATCCAAAGACAAATAAGGCAATAAAGAAGCTAACGACTATATAAACAACGATTTTGAGGGTTACCATGTTGAGTTCTCCCAAGAAGATATGAAATACGGAAGATGAAGAAGTAGGTGAGACATTGGTCTAATGGTGAAAGTTCTAGAATTTGGAATCTAGATCAAAAACCATCTTACCTCGCTACACGATTAACTTCATACTTTTTTAAGATCATACCTAAAGGTGGCTCCCATTTGAGCTTTAATATCCTTAAAACTAATATCAGTGGGTAAGCAGTCAGCGGTCAGCGGTCAGCGGTCAGTGGTCAGTGGTCAGTGGTCAACAGTCAGTGGTCAGCGGTCAGCGGTCAGCGGTCAGCTGATTTTATTCAAAAGCTGTTCAGTGTAGCTTGGCCACAGGCCCGAAGCTGATAGCTGATAGCTGATAACTGATAGCTGATAACTGATAGCTCTATGCTTACCCAAAGCCGATGAGCGGATTTGAACCGCCGACCGTCCGATTACGAATCGAATGCTCTACCACTGAGCTACATCGGCACCAGTTTATTAATATAGCAAATATTACTATAGCAATAGCAAATCAGTCAGCTAAGTTAGGGTAAAACATTAATGACAAACTCGAACTCAAAAAATCCTGACCCCAATCCCAAAGTCTCTCGGCCAAAAATAAATCCAGAGAAGTATGCCAGGCTAAAAGCAGAAGCTCAACATCCCTACCGAGGCTTAAGAAAGTTTATCTATATTGCCTTCGGTGCCTCTGGTTTTATCGGTGCAATGGTTTTTCTAGCCCAGTTAGCTGCTGGGAAATCTGTAGCTACTGCCATGCCTAACTTGGCTCTGCAAATTGGTGTAGTTATCTTGATGGTTTGGCTATTTCGCTTGGAAAATAAGGCAGAACGAAAAATATAGCAGGAAAACCATGATACTCCTTTGAGCCAAAGAGGAATCTCAGGTATACTACTAGGAAAAGAGTATCATGAAAGCCATGGTGAGCATAGGCTCTCTTCTGGATCCGATTAGGTCACTCCGGCTCAGCAGTTAGAAATTATAGACCGCTTTTTAATTAGACAGCACACTCAAGAAAAGTGAATTTTAAGCATTTAGCGATCAGCGGTCAGCGGTCAGCTTATTTTATTCAAAAGCTGTTCGGTGTAGCTTGGCCACAGGCCCGAAGCTGATAGCTGATACGCGACACGCTGATAGCTGATAGATTAAGCTTCCTCATCTCCTGCTTCTAAGCTATCCGCTTCCTTGCTATCCATAGGAGCCACTGAGTTAGCTGAAACTACTGCTCCCATGTCGAGTTGCTGACGTACTTGCTGCTCAATATTCTCAGCAAACTCGGGATGTTCAACCAAATACTTAACTGTATTATCCCGACCTTGAGCAATATTGTCCCCATTGTGGCTGTACCAGGCTCCCTTGCGCAGAATGACTTTGGTTTGTTCTGCTAAATCCACCAAACACCCTAAGCGGGAAATCCCTTGGCCAAAAATAATGTCAAACTCTGCGATGCGGAAAGGAGGGGCAACTTTATTTTTGGCAACTTTGACTTTGGCACGAATCCCATATTCGCCCTCGTTAGATTTTTTCAGGGTTTGAATTCGACGAATATCCAGGCGAACTGAAGCATAGAACTTAAGTGCATTACCACCAGTAGTCACCTCTGGGCTACCATAGGTGATGCCGATTTTTTGTCGTAGCTGATTGAGGAAAATAACAGTACACCCAGATTTACCAATGTTACCAGCAATCTTGCGCAGCGCTTTACTCATCAACCGCGCCTGTAAACCCACTTGGTTATCACCCATTTCCCCTTCAATTTCTGCACGGGGTACCAAAGCGGCTACGGAGTCAATAACAACGATATCGACTGCAGCAGAACGAACCAGCTGATCCACAATTTCTAGGGCTGATTCCCCTGTGTCAGGTTGAGATACTAAAAGGTTGGCGATGTCAACCCCCAAAGCTGCAGAGTAGGTAGGATCAAGGGCGTGTTCTGCATCAACAAACGCTGCAACTCCCCCAGATTTTTGCACTTCTGAAACGGCATGCAAAGCTAGGGTTGTCTTCCCAGAGCTTTCTGGACCATAAATTTCAATAATGCGACCTTTTGGCAGACCACCCCCCAAGGCTAAATCTAGGGTAATTGCCCCACTCCGAATTGTTTCCACTTTCATCCGGGTGGCATCACCCAAGCGCATGATGGCACCTTTACCAAAATTACGCTCAATTTGTTTTAGTACCAGGTTCAGAGCTTTTTCTTTTTCGGGACTGTTTGTGATTGGGGTAGCCATGGATGCCTCAAAAAGTTTACTGTATCGGGACTGGTTAGGTAGTTTGGATTCTAAGTTATCGCTCTATAAGAGCTGTGGTGTGAATTTTAATTTTATTGAAATTAGGGCTCTTTACCGATTTGACTAATACTCTATATTAGGCCAACGGTCAGGTAAATCCCATCCCTTGTTAAGATTGGTGTTGCTCAAGCCTCCTGGATCTCAAATGCAAGGATAAGGCCAGAGTATAATTACTGATCCATTCTAACGGTTGAAAGTCCTTCAGCTCTCTGCAACACTGCTTGGTTAAGCTGGGTAGGAATGTTGAGGAGGATCAGTGACTTGGGTAAATTATAGTACAAAAGTACTTCCTTGTAAAGGAACTAGTCAGATTTTGTCAGTTGCTAAGGGCACGAGTCTTGGCATGGGCTACCCACTAGGAAATACTTTTGTTCAGAATTTAAATAAAATTGGTTACATAGAATCAACAAAACCCTTGTTGAGTCACTAAACAACATTCAACAGCATTATGTGAAAAATTATTAATTTAATAGACGATTAGCTTAACAATGGCCTCATCTCTAATCAATTCCCTATTCTCAGAAGCAATTTTGTCGGTTGCTGGGTTAACCGACTATATCCAAGAGTTGTTAGAGGAAGATAACCAACTCCATAGAGTTTGGGTGATTGGAGAAGTTTCTAGTAGCAACAACCATCCAAAAGGGATGTTTTTTACCCTCCAAGACCCAGATGCCAAAGCTACTATACAATGTGTAGCCTGGAGGAGCCAGTTAAGCAAGCTGGTGCAGGTACCAGCACTAGGAGAACAGTTGATTATTTTGGGCAGCCTCCGAGTTTATCCTCAGCGGGGACAGTATCAGCTAAATGTTTGGCAAGCCTTACCGGCGGGTGAGGGGTTGCAAGCCTTGCGCTCACGCCAATTACGTCAACGATTTGAAGCAGAAGGATTATTTGACCCACAACGAAAGCGCCCCCTGCCGATTCATCCTGAAACTATTGCTGTGGTTACCTCCCCCCAAGCCGCTGCTTGGGGAGATATTAAACGTACACTACAGCAACGGTATCCTGGCTTACGAGTCTTGCTTTCACCAGCTCAGGTTCAGGGGGAACTTGCTCCAACCTCAATAGTTAACGCTATTGATCGAGTCGAGGGGGATGGCAGAGCCAAACTGCTGATATTAGCTAGAGGGGGTGGAGCATCAGAGGATTTAGCTTGTTTCAATGATGAACGGGTGGTGCGAGCAATTGCTCAATGCTCAATACCGGTGATCACTGGTATTGGTCATCAACGGGATGAATCCTTAGCTGACTTAGTAGCTGATCACAGTGCTCACACCCCTACAGCAGCAGCGGAAAAAGCTGTACCAGAACTGATTACCCTTTATGCTGAACATCAACAGCGGCGGACTAGCCTTTATCAAGCCGTGACTCAAATCACAGAGGCATCTCGCCATAAACTGCACCATCTACGCACACGATTACGACACCTAGGTCTAGACCAACAACTACACCAGGAACAAAATGGGAACGCATTTCAGCATCAGCGATTGTTGCAAGTGACCTCAAAGCGTTTGAGCCAAGGGGTCCAGCACTGTCAACTGCTCAAGGAAAAGCTCAATACCCTTGACCCTCAAAAAGTCCTAAAACGAGGCTATGCACTAGTGCGTACCCCAGACGGAACCATTGCTTCGTCTACAGAAAATTTGACTCCTGGAGAAGAACTACAAATTCAGTTAGATGAGGGTCAAGTTAAAGTCAAGATTATCGAGATTGTTGATAGTTGACGGTTGAGGGTTAACGGTTAAGTTAAAGCTTGTAAGGCTTGCTCTACAATAAGAGCTGCTTGGTCAACTTCACCGGCGGAGACAATTAGGGGTGGAACAAAGCGAACTACCTTTGGTCCTGCTGGTACCAACAACAAACCCCGTTCCATCACAGCTTTAACCACATCCACTGAAGTTAGATCAATATCTGATTTTAGTACAAGCCCATTAATTAGACCCCAGCCTCGCACTTCTTCAATAACTTGGGGATATTTTTGAGCGATCGCTCTCAGTCTGGTGCGCAGCTGGTCACCCCGCACCTGAACATTTTGCAAAATATTCTCCTGTTCCAAGGTTTTTCCTACAGATAGGGCGACTGCACAGACAAAGGGATTACCACCAAAGGTGCTAGCATGCTCTCCAGGTTGGAAGATATCACAGAATTTCTTAGACATCATCGCTCCAATGGGAATGCCACCAGCCAATCCCTTAGCACTGGTGAATATATCTGGCTCTATTCCCAGATTCTGATAGCCCCAGTATTTACCAGTGCGACCCATACCCACCTGGACTTCATCTAGAATCAGCAGGATGCCAGTTTGATCACAGATCTTTCTAACTTGCTGGAAGTAGTCTAGGTCTCCTGGGCGAACACCCCCTTCTCCCTGCAATGGTTCGAGCATCACTGCTGCTACTCGCCTATTTCCCTCATCAATATCTGCGATCGCATTTTCCAATGCCTGAATATCGTTGTAGGGTACGTACTCGAACCCAGGTACCAAGGGGTCAAAGTTTTTCTGGTACTTAGGCTGGCCAGTAGCTGTGATTGTTGCCAAGGTTCGCCCATGGAAACTGGCCTGAGCGGTCAAAATCACTGGCTGTTCAATATCGAGCACGGTGTGGCCATATTTCCGTGCCAGTTTGATAGCAGCTTCATTAGCCTCCGCTCCCGAGTTACAGAAAAATACTCGTTCTGCACAAGAATGGTCAATGAGCCACTTCGCTAATGCCCCTTGCTCTGGAATGTAGTAGAGATTGGAAACATGGTTTAGCTTTTGGATTTGCTTAATTACCGTTTCTACCACAACTGGGTGAGCATGACCTAAGGTACAGGTAGCAATCCCTGCCACAAAGTCAAGATAGTCTCGCCCAGAAGTATCCCAGACATGGCAACCGGCACCCCGCTCTAAGGCAATAGGAAAGCGTCCATAGGTTTTCATGACCCTAGCATCGAATGCAGTTAGGTCATAAGGTGCCCCCCCAGCCGGAGCTGACTCTGCCGGTGGCGAGGGATTGTTAACAATAGTTTCTGGGCTCACGAGCTTAGTCCTTGTGTGATTAGTGAATGGTCAAGGTTGGCTTTCTAGGATTTACCAATCAGCGTACGGAGCGTTATGCCATACTATTTTCAATTGCCCAACGAGCTAATTCAGTACGGTTATGGAGACCAGTTTTCCCTAGCATGTTCGATACATGGCTTTCTATGGTGCGCTGAGAAACATTCAGTTTCTCAGCTATTTCCCGATTTGCCATACCTCTTGCCACGTGCTGGACAACCTTTAGCTCAGTAGGAGTCAACTCAACATCGTAAGGAACTTTAATTTTGGGTGTGCTGTCTGGACCAGAACCTGAGTGAAGGATTAGACGAGACGCTTGCTTGAGGGAGGATTCCACCTGTGCTACCAGTTCTTCTGGCTCAAAGGGCTTCACCATATAAACATCCGCACCTTTATTAAGACCCTTTACGCGATCTTGGCTTTGACCCTTGGCTGAGAGAAAGAGTATGGGAATCCAGCTGGTGCGAGAATCATCTCTGACCTTTTCTACCAGGGTATAGCCGTCCATCTCTGGCATCATTACGTCACAGATAATCATATCAGGAATATCCTGCTCTAAAATGTCCAGAGCTTCTTTCCCATGTTCAGCAGTAATCACTTCGTATCCCTGAAACTCGAGGTAGTCCTTGACTAACAATATGAGGTTGGGGTCATCATCAATCAGCAGCAGTTTTTTTTGCTCTCTTACAGCATTGTCCTTCATAACTGTAACGTTTGTTATACTTTGCTTGCTTAATTTTATTAATAGTGGTAGTACCTCTTGCCTTTTCTTATGCCTGGAAGTTACCAAGCTGCTTTAACTCTCCAACCAATAATCCTACCTCACCATAATTAGGGTTGGTAAGGAAAAGGATCTTAACCTGGTTGGGGTTGGGTACCATTTGCTGCCATTGCCTGGTAGTCTGAAGCAGATGCTTGAAGAGTTTCTGGCAAAGGATGAACTAAAAAAGCATAGTCTTCTAAAACTTGGTTGCCAATAATATGCTCTTGAATAATGCGTTCAATTACCTCAGGGGTAGCATGGTGATACCAAACACCATCTGGGTAAACTACCATCACAGGACCAGAGGTACAGACTCGCAGACAATTAGCCTTGGTGCGAAAAATGCAACTTGGCTCAACCTCCTTGGGCTGGTCTAGTTTTAGCTCTTTTAGGCGTTTTTTAAGATATTCCCAGGATTCAAGGCTAATTTTTTTTGAGCAGCATTTCGGTTTAGTTTGATCAGCACACAAGAAAATGTGGCGCTGAATTTGATTAAGTCCTAAGCTCTTTACGTTAGCGGCTAGGGTAAGTTGTTCCGATTCTCCGAGAGTCGAAGTGTCAGAATTATCAGAATTATCAGAATTATCAGAATTAGATGGGGTAGCTTCAGGCTCAGTTTTGTCTGCTGGCATGAGTTTTAGGGCTTTTGTTGTGTGAGGATGAGTCGAAAGGACGAGAGTAAGAATATATCTGTTATATCTATTTGCTGGTTTTAGTGATCAGTGGTCAGCAGTCCATGGGTTGTAGTTCTGGTTTTTTAATCAATTCCTGGGACTAAGGTCAAACCTTAGATGAAACAGGTACAAGCTACACCATACCGATACGGATACACAGATAATAACCCAAAGCTATATCATCCGTGCATTTGCCATCTGTTAACCTACTATGAGTTCGGGAACCCGTACAGAGGTATTTATTGCCATCTCTTGCTGATTTTGAGTAAATTAGCACTCAGGAGCTGAGAGTGCTAAATCGGCTCAGATGAATCAGATGAAGTAGAGAGGAAAAACTGATATGGCAGCTGTAACTCTGAGTGTTTCCACCGTTAAGCCCTTAGGGGATCGAGTTTTTGTTAAGGTAAGCGCCGCTGAAGAAAAAACTGCTGGCGGTATTCTACTACCGGATAACGCTAAGGAAAAGCCTCAAGTTGGGGAAATTGTAGCCACCGGACCTGGCAAGCGCAACGATGATGGTTCTCACGCTGCTCTCGAAGTCAAAGTAGGGGACAAGGTACTTTACTCAAAGTACGCTGGTACCGATATTAAGTTAGGCAACGAAGAGTACGTTTTGTTGTCAGAGAAAGACATCTTGGCAGTCGTCAGCTAACACCTTGAAGGCAAACAAATTGAACCCTTAAACCCTCAAAGCTTTTACCTTCAAGGCTTTTATCTTCAACCTTAATCACCGTTAGGAACTGAACTCAAAACCTATGGCTAAGCGCATTATTTACAACGAAAATGCTCGTCGCGCCCTAGAAAAGGGAATGGACACTCTGACTGAAGCTGTAGCTGTCACCCTTGGACCAAAAGGTCGCAACGTAGTGTTAGAGAAGAAGTTTGGTGCTCCTCAAATTGTTAATGATGGTGTCACCATTGCTAAAGAGATTGAACTGGAAGACCACATTGAAAACACTGGTGTTTCTCTGATTCGGCAAGCAGCTTCAAAAACCAATGATGCTGCTGGTGATGGGACTACAACAGCTACAGTACTAGCTCATGCTGTGGTCAAAGAAGGCTTGCGCAACGTTGCTGCGGGTGCTAACCCAATCGCGTTGAAGCGGGGTATTGATAAAGCTACTGCGTTTCTGGTAGACAAGATTGCTCAACATGCCCGTTCAGTAGAAGACTCTAAAGCCGTTGCCCAAGTTGGTTCTATCTCTGCGGGTAACGATGAGACTGTTGGTCAGATGATTGCTGACGCAATGGACAAAGTGGGCAAAGAGGGCGTGATTTCCCTTGAAGAAGGGAAGTCTATGACCACTGAACTAGAAATTACCGAAGGGATGCGCTTTGACAAAGGCTATATCTCTCCCTACTTTGCTACTGACACTGAGCGGATGGAAGCAGTTCTAGAAGAACCTCACCTCCTGCTCACTGACAAGAAAATTACCCTGGTACAAGACCTGGTGCCAGTACTCGAGCAAGTGGCTCGTTCTGGCAAGCCGTTACTGATTATTGCTGAGGACATTGAGAAAGAAGCCCTGGCAACCTTGGTGGTCAACCGCCTACGGGGTGTTTTGAATGTAGCAGCTGTCAAGGCTCCTGGCTTTGGCGATCGCCGTAAAGCTATGCTGGAGGACATTGCTACCCTAACTGGTGCACAAGTAATCACCGAAGATGCAGGTCTAAAGCTTGACAACGCCAAGCTGGAAATGCTGGGTAAATCCCGTCGTGTGACCATAACTAAGGACAACACTACTATCGTTGCTGAAGGTAACGAAAATGCAGTGAAGGGTCGTTGTGACCAAATCCGCCGTCAGATGGACGAAAGCGATTCTTCCTACGACAAAGAAAAACTGCAAGAGCGATTAGCTAAGCTGGCTGGTGGTGTCGCAGTGATTAAAGTGGGTGCTGCGACAGAAACGGAAATGAAAGACCGCAAGCTGCGTTTGGAAGATGCCATCAACGCTACCAAGGCAGCTGTGGAAGAAGGTATTGTCCCTGGTGGTGGGACAACTCTAGCTCACCTGACTCCTGACCTAGAAACTTGGGCAAACGAGAACCTGAAGGCTGAAGAACTTACCGGTGCTATGATTGTTTCTCGTGCCTTGTCTTCACCTCTGAAGCGAATTGCCCAGAACGCTGGTCAGAATGGTGCGGTGATCGCTGAGCGAGTTAAAGAAAAAGAATTCAACGTTGGCTACAATGCTTCCAATGGTGAGTTTGTAGATATGTTTGAAGCTGGTATTGTTGACCCGGCTAAGGTAACTCGTTCTGCTCTCCAAAATGCCGCTTCCATCGCAGGTATGGTGTTGACCACTGAGTGTATTGTGGTAGACAAGCCTGAGCCTAAGGACAATGCTCCTGCTGGTGCTGGTATGGGTGGAGATTTTGATTACTAAAGCTTACGGAATTAATTAAAGTACTCTAATTGGAGGTGCAACTATTAGCCTTATAGCTCTCTAAACCTTGTCAAACATTATCTACTGTTTTATAATCAACTAAGTTAGTAACTTGTTTAACAAGGGAACACTACCGCCAAACGAAGAACTAAAAGCCTTGGCAGCTGGTCGTAAGTTAAGCGACGTAAAATAATGGACTGAGTGAAGTTACAGTGCGGTTTGAGAGTAGGCACCAGAGCCTCCATTAAGAAAATTAGCGCAATGCTTTTGGCATTGCTTTGTCGGCAACAACCATTAGTTTTAACTAATGCTATACCATCGTCCTATCTGCTTGTGAGTAGGTTTGTACAGGTTAAATGTTGCACTATAGGTGCGCTCTTACCATTAAGAATTAAATTCGCACCGCTTTGGGCGCGCCTTTCGGCAAAGCCGACGCGGTGCGCGTTATGGTCGCACCATTAGCTAGTTACAGCTGCTTCGTTGAAGAAGCAGCTGCTTTTTATTACCCAAACAAACCTAGATTCTCTAATCTAAGAGATACTAGAAACGAGCCTTGCAGCAGTTGAGATGGGACAGTTGCCTATGTCTTTGAAAATTGAATACGGACTCTTCAAGCTTGATTTCACTGACTACCACGCAGTTTTAGGAATTCCAGTTGATGCGGATGTTAAGGCAGTCCGTAAAAGGTACCTTCAAATTGCTAGACGTTTGCATCCCGACAGTTGCAAAGCCAGTACCGAAGTGGAAAAAAATCAAGCAAATCTGCTGTTAACACGGCTGGTTAATCCTGCTTATGAACAGCTATCCCGAGGTCATCGTGACTATGCTGCTAGTCTAAGCCACTTGAGTAAGCAGTTAGGGGCTCAAGGAGATAAAATTTCCCTGGCTAGCGCAACGGCTAAGCAATTATTACAAGCAGGGGCAAATTTAGATAATCTTTACAGAACCTCAGTTGACCACCTAGCATCAGAGCAATACCAAGCCCTTGACCAAGCCTTGGCAAAAATTGCCGAAATCAGTGAACTTAACCTAGTTTATTTGATGTGTAAAAGTGGTAAGGGCGAAACGGTAAAAACTCCTGTATCAACCCCTGTGAAAACTCAAGCAACTGGTGTGACCCAGCCAAATAGTCAGACTACTACCGGTGCAACATCACAGGGAGGGTCGGTTGGGCCTAAGGGAGTATCACGAGTGGATAGCTATATCCGACGTGCTGAAGGATATTTGGTCAAGAACAATTTTGCTGCGGCAGTTCTGGAGTTGCGAGAAGCTCTCAAATTGGACCAAAACAATAGCGACTGCCATAGTTTATTGGGAATTGCTTATTTGAAGCAAAATAAGGGGACAATGGCTAAAGTACACATTAATAAGGCGTTGCAATTGAATCCTCAGAACGAAAGAGCATTGAAGGCGAAACAGCTTATCAATGAATTCACCCTGAAAAGTGGCGGTAACCAGTCAAAGGTGTCGCCTGAAGCAGCTAAAGGGAAACCGTCGAATAAATCTAATGGTGGTGGGTTAT
The DNA here is from genome assembly GCF_010672065.1 of Moorena sp. SIO4A1. Taxonomy (NCBI): domain Bacteria; kingdom Bacillati; phylum Cyanobacteriota; class Cyanophyceae; order Coleofasciculales; family Coleofasciculaceae; genus Moorena; species Moorena sp. SIO4A1. Next base: position 147,746 of record NZ_JAAHHX010000003.1, read on the forward strand.
TTGGTGGTTTATTTGGTGGAAAGAAAAAGTAATGATTCATCAACCACCCCCAGGGGCAAGGGATTTACTCCCCCTAGAAGTTACCCAAAAACGCTGGATTGCTAACCACTTACAGCAAGTATTTCACCGCTGGAGTTACCACCGGATTATCACATCAACCCTAGAATGGTTGGATACTCTGATGGCAGGAGGAGCTGTCGAACGTTCCACGGTTATTCAGTTGCACGATGCTGAGGAAGGAACGCTGGGGCTGCGTCCAGAATTAACGGCATCCATAGCTAGAGCAATGGTTAGTCGTATTGCTGGCAGTAATAGTGAAGCCTGCCTATCCTTACCCCAGCGACTCTATTACAATGCCAATGTATTTCGACGACCAAGTATAGGTCACCACGGACGTCAACTAGAGTTTTACCAGTCGGGGGTAGAATTATTGGGAGTTGGTGGGCTGTTGGCAGATGGGGAAATTTTGCTGTTGCTAGCCGATTGTCTTAATCATTTAGGGTTACAACAATGGCACCTGATTTTGGGGGAAGCTCGGCTAACGCGATCGCTTTTGTCTCCCTTCCCTAAACCTATGCAAGAAAAGGTTCGTAAAGCCATTGCCTATCTTGACCGGGTTACCCTAGAAACATTACCCCTATCCCCAGAATTACGGGAACGAGCATTGTTTCTTTTTGACCTAAGGGGAGACCCTGCTGATGTTTTGCAAAAGGTTGCTAGTTTTGATTTAGACTCGTCGGAACACGAGATTGTGACCAATCTCAAATCCCTGGTGGAACTTTTAAATAGTAGTTCCCCTAGCCCCTTACCGATCGTTCTCGACTTGACCTTAGTACAAACCTTTGACTATTACACTGGTATTGTCTTTGAAGTAGTCAGTAGTAGCGAGGGCTCTAGCCGAGTTTTAGGTCAGGGAGGGCGCTACGATCAATTGCTGAGTCTATATCATCCTCAAGGAGAAGCCTACCCTGGAATTGGTTTTTGCCTCAACCTAGAAGACCTTCATTATGTCTTACTTTCCAGTAATCAATTACCCACCCAGACACCAGCTAGTGATTGGTTAGTGGTGCCAGAATTTCCCGAGGCTGAGGCAGTGGCTTTTACCTATGCCCAGAAACTTAGAGATTCTGAGCATTTGGTCAGGGTAGAGATGGATTTAGGGGGACGCTCACCAGCACAAATTAGAGAATACGCCCTGGGTCACGGTATCACCTACATTGCCTGGGTACAAGCCGATGGCACTCCTAGGATTGAGACCGTGACTAAGAAAGTGTGAAGTATTTCATAGTTCACACTTGCTACTTCAGTTAACTAATCCTCAGCAAAAACATAGCGATGTAGTTCGCTAGGGTCAGGTTCAGGACTGGCTTGGGCAAACTCAACTGCATCATTAATGACGTCCTGGATTTTGCTCTCAATGGCTTTGAGTTCTTCGGCAGTAGCTAGATTATTTTCTGTCAGGTAACTTGCCATCTTTTTAATGGGATCGCGAGTTAACCAGAATTCCTTCTCTTCTTTGGAGCGGAGTTCATCGGGGTCAGCCAGAGAGTGACCTCGGAAGCGGTAGGTCAGGGCTTCAATTAGGGTTGGGCCTTCTCCTGCACGAGCCCGAGCGATCGCTTCTTGGGCAACAGTTCTGACAGCCATTACATCCATCCCATCGACTTCTACTCCAGCCATGCCAAATACACTGGCTTTTTTATAAATTTCTGGCTGGGATGTTGCCCGTTCATGAGCCATCCCAATTGCCCACTTGTTGTTTTCCACCACATAGATAACGGGCAGTTTCCAAAGGGCTGCCATATTCAAACATTCAAAGAACTGACCATTATTGCAAGCTCCATCACCAAAAAAGCAAACGGTGACTTGATCAGCACTCTCATCCCCCAAGGCTTCGCGACGGTATTTACTTTGGAAAGCACTACCGGTGGCAACAGGAATTCCCTCAGCTACAAAGGCATAACCTCCTAGGAGATTATGTTCTTGTGAGAACATATGCATTGAACCACCGCGTCCCTTGCTGCAGCCTGTTGCTTTGCCAAATAACTCTGCCATCACTTCCCGTGCTGGCACTCCTGCACTTAAGGCATGGACGTGGTCACGATAGGTGCTACTAACAAAGTCTTCACCATTACGCAACGCCTTGATGACTCCTGTTGACACTGCCTCTTGACCGTTGTAGAGGTGGACAAAACCAAACATTTTGCCCCGATAGTACATTTCAGCACATTTGTCCTCAAAAAAGCGCCCGAGCACCATATCCTCGTAAAGTAGTAATCCTTCTGCGCTAGTAATTGGTATGTAATCCTCTACTTTAGGTAAAGTTCTTTCCTGAGCCATTAATTTGTCCTATACTTGTCCCAACACTATACTGGCATTTAGCCAAACTACTTGTTTAGCCAATTTAAGCAAAGCTATTATAAAGTTTCACTCAAGCCTACAGGGTTTATCTTCCAGAATTTATCTTCTAGGTCAAGCCTAGAGGTAATAGTTAGGTCAAGTTGACTTGAATTAAAATCACACTACTCCTTGACAACCAAATACTGTTTACTTTAATTAAAGTTAATTAAAGAAGATGATCCACCCTAGTTGCTAGAATTAATAGTGTTTAGGGACTCGACAAAACCGGTTAGCTGCGATACTGTGTCTTTTAAAGTGACAGATAAATAGCTATAGCCAGTTTAGGGAGTACGATATGGGCTATCATCAACTCATTCAGTTGCTCGAAAAGCTGGGGAAGTGAACCGTGCGCATTCCGCTCGATTACTACCGCATATTAGGATTGCCGATTCAGGCTACAGCCCAACAGCTCAGCCAAGCCTATCGTGATCGTACCTTACAACTACCGCGCCGAGAATATTCGGAAGCAGCAATAGCCTCTCGTAAAACACTCCTTGAAAAAGCCTACGGGGTTTTGAGTGACCCGGAAACAAGAGAGGAGTACGATGCTGGCTTGATTGCCAAAGCTTATCAACTCCAAGAGCAACACCCATCAGTGGCGGGTGCTCCTGGTACTAATCAAACAGTAACAGGTGAAACCGTCGAAGCTCACACTCCTACGATTGAAATTGATAACGACCAATTACTCGGAAGCTTACTGATTCTTCAAGAACTTGGGGAATACGAACTGGTTCTAAAACTGGCGCAACCGTTACTGGAAAAAGGTGACAGCGTTGGATTAAGTCAGGGGAAATTGGGGGATCCCCAACTTGTTCAACCCGACGTGGTTTTGACCTTAGCTATTGCCTGCTTAGAGCTAGGTCGAGAGCAATGGCAGCAAGCGGAGTATGAAAACGCAGCTATGTCCCTAGAAACTGGACAACAATTACTTCTACAAGAAGGCTTATTTCCGAGTGTTCGAGGGGAAATCCAGGCAGACCTCTATAAACTTCGCCCTTATCGGATTTTAGAATTATTAGCCCTGCCAGAAGAAAAAGCCATTGAGCGGCGCAAAGGCTTGCGGTTGCTCCAAGAAATGTTACAGGAGCGTCGAGGTATCGATGGCACTGGTAATGACCAATCTGGTTTAGGGATTGATGACTTTCTCCGCTTTATCCAACAGTTGCGAGGCTATCTTACCTCCAACCAACAGCAAACCTTATTTGAAGCTGAAGCACGACGCCCTTCAGCAGTTGCTACATACCTAGCTGTTTACGCCTTACTAGCAAGGGGATTTGCTCACAGAGAACCAGCTTTGATTGCTCGTGCCAAGAAAATGCTGATGCGTTTGGGTAAGCGGCAGGATGTTCACCTAGAACAAGGGGTGTGTGCTCTGCTTCTCGGCCAAACGGAAGAAGCCAGTCGTGCCTTGGAACTGAGCCAGGAATACGAACCTCTAGCTTTCATTCGGGAACATTCTCAAAATTCCCCAGACTTATTGCCAGGATTATGCCTCTACGGAGAGCGTTGGCTACAAGAATCTGTATTTCCCCACTTCCGGGATTTGGCGAATCAAAAGGTCTCTTTGAAGGAATACTTTGCTGATGATCAAGTACAAGCCTATCTAGAAAATTTACCAGATTCATCTGAGGAAACTAGCAATCAGTGGACGGTTGTACCTTCCCAAACAACCAGCTATGCAACGGTAGGCTCTTCTAAAAGCATCCTGGGGCAAGAGAGATTCAGCAATGGCCAAGGCTCACAGACAACGGCAGAACCAGTAACGGTGGGGTCAAGGTGGCCAAGTGGGGCGTTGGCAAACGGTGTTAGTCAAAGCAGGGTCAATAGCGATCGCTTCACCACTAATGGGGTATCAACTTTGCCTACAGCTCAAGGGATGTCCCACTCATCAAATGGCTCAGAAGCACAAACTCATCAGGACTTAGAGTCAAAAACCACAGGCTTGCGGAGTCATGGGCGGCGTCGTAGGCGTCAATCCTTAGGTAGTTTTATGGGTGGGGGCAAGTCAGGCAAAACCCTCGATAGTCAAAATTCAACTGCCTCAGGTGGTTGGTCTAGAGGCGGTTCTTTGGTCAAAGACTCCTCAAGTCAGCGGAGCAGTCTGAATCATTCATCCCCTGATCCTATGGAACCTTCACCAGAGCGATTCAAACCAGGGACTAAACTAAGACGTCTGATTTTCCTGAGTCTTTTAGGTTTGCTAGGACTGGGCATCCTGCTGATTTTGCTCAATAAAGCTCTTAAAAGTTTGTCAACACCACCCTTAGAGGGAGAACAAGCTTTTGTGCAGCTTGACCAACCTCCAGTCCCGATTCCTCCGAGCGGCAGTGAGCTGATCGCTCCAAGTGGTCCTCTAAATCAAGAAACGGCTCAGCAAGTCATCGAAACCTGGCTAAACACTAAGAAACTTGCCTTTGGAGAAAAACATGACGTAGGGCAACTTAATAAAATATTAGCTGAGCCAGCTCTGTCTGTCTGGCTCAAAAGTGCTAAAGCGGCTAAAAACAATAACTCTTACCGGTTCTACAAGCACAGCGTCAAAATTAACTCAGTTGAGACTAACACATCGAATCCTAATCAAGCTGTGATAGATGCTGCGGTCAAGGAGGAAGCAAAGGTATATCAAGATGGTATTCTGAGTCCGGCAGCTTCGAGTAATGACAACTTAAGAGTCAAGTATGAGTTAGTACGCCAAGGGGGTCAGTGGTTAATTAAAGGTTGGATGGTAAGATAACTAAAAACATATCTGACCAGTTAATTCCTGTCGAAAAGAAAAGGGAAAACTAATGATTATTCCTGTCGATGATTGATGATGCGATTAGCTTTGGCTTGCCACTTTTCGCTCACCGCTGAGGAAAGTAGTCATATAGTGTTGCTTATCATCAATCCTGAGAGATAAATGATTAATAAGGAATTTCAATGATAAGTAGATCAGAGTTTTATCCTTCTTGGCTACAGATCATTTATGGTAGCTAAGTTGATAATATTGATGACTGAGTCCTTAGGTGCGCTTGACCTATTAAGAATTAAATTCGCGCTTTGGTGCGCGCCTCCTAGGCCGGGTTCCCCGGCCTAGGGTCGCGCCTTTCGGCAAAGCCGACGCGGGGCGCGTTCGGGTCGCACCTGAGGAGTGATGTGATAATTTCATGACATTTTGAGTCCATATTTTCTGGTAAATGCGTGAATTTACCGAAAATCGCCTGATTTACCCCTTGACCTGACCAAAAAATTCCTTGTTATATATAGTTGATCAGAGGATCCCATAAAAATGTTGGTTTGTTAGTATTTAACCAAATTATCGATGGCTGACTTTACCAGATTTTAGGTATAAAAAATAACTGAAGTTTCGAATAAGCAGTAGACGGGTAATTTCCCTCAAGGCGCGCGCCTCCTAGGCCGCGAGCAATCCCTCGCGGCCACGGGTCGCGCCTTTAAAATCTGGGAATCAAGAAGGATAAAAACTTTAGTCAGGTCTGACCTAATGGTAAGTTTCATAGCAACCAAAACTTTTTTTAATTAGGTGCGCTTTCCGTAATGGCGTTCGCGTAGAGTGACCTACGGTCAAGGGATTGCTCGCCATCACGGGTCGCACCTCAAGATTGACATCAGTAATCTATCAGGCAACCTAACAACGTATAGAACATAAATCATGGCAAAAGAAGGAACTCCCCTAGAAGAAATGACTCTACGGCAATTACGTAGAGTCGCGAGTGAATATGGTATATCTCGATACAGTAGAATGCGGAAAGCACGCTTATTGGCGGAAATTCAAGCAATAGAACGTCACAAAAGGTCTACCACTCCATCGCCGATAATTGAGGCACAACCGAATGTGGAATCAACCAAGTTTGAATTAGCTCAAGAAGAGCCGACTAGTGATACTCTAGTTTCTGTTGATGAGGGATTAGCAGAGCTACCAGAAGGTTATGGTGAAAGCCGGATTGTCCTAATGCCTCGTGATCCACATTGGTCTTATGCCTATTGGGATATTCCCTATGAACATAAACAAGAACTGCGCTCTCATGGAGGTCAACAACTCGCTCTAAGGCTCTATGATGTTACCGCAATCAAACTGGATTATCAAAGTCCCCATAGTATCCAAGAATATCCCTGTGATGAGCTAGCGCGAGAATGGTATCTACCCATGCCAGTTAGCGATCGCGATTATTTAGTTGAGATTGGTTATCGCTGTGAAGATGGTCAATGGCTAGTTCTGGCTCGTTCAGCACCTATCCATGCCCCCCCAGCCTATCCCTCTAAATGGATGGAAGACCAATTCGTCACGGTCAACTGGGATGATAATCTACAGGGTAAGACTGTCCTAAAACTTGTGCCGCCTAGCCAGACAGCTAATGGGAGTAGCTCAGAAATTCCTGATCGACCTATCTATGGGGAAATCTTTGGCATGACTCAATCTGTGGAAGCTGAGGGAGTAGCTGGTTCTCTTTATAGTTCTATGCAGCAACTACCAAGGTCAGTAATAAGTTCCAATGCTTTCCCTTCGGGTATTGGTAAGTGGGTTTCTCCAAACATGTCGGGAGCTGGTTTCAATGCTTCTGCTCCCCCCGCTCGTTCTCCGGAATTGTCCTTAGTCGTAGATGCTGAGCTAATTATCCATGGTACCACTGATCCTCGTGCTTCCCTTACTATTGATGGACGTCCGATTAAGATTAACCCAGACGGTACCTTCAGCTTCCAGATGTCTTTCCAGGATGGTGTGATTGACTACCCAATCATGGCAGTGTCAGTGGATGGCAAGGAAACTCGCTCAATCCATATGAAGTTAATCCGCGAGAAGCCATCATGCCATACTGATATCGTGTTCAGTTGAATAAAATTTGTGAGTGCAGTCCCCACCCATAATTTACACCTATACTTTATAAGTTGGGTGGGGTCAGCCAAACCAGCTTTTACCGAAGCGAAGCGTCAGCTTCTATGGTACGATACCATTAGCAGTTCAACGACTCAGGGTTGATGAGGTTAGTAGACAGTAGGCAAAAGTATCACAAAGCTTGCCAAAACCTCAAGTAATTTGCTATACTTTAACTATGAAATTAGTGCCATGACCTTGTCTCACAATTAAATAAATTTCCCGAAAACCAAGGGTTTTGTAGTGACATTGGATCTGGTTGACGCACTTTTATGATGGCGCACGAGGAATATTTCTTCGTGCTTTGGGAGATACCCCCTGGCTGAGCAATCAGCTTGCATTGGCGGGCTAAAGTTTCTCTTGGTAGACTTTGGTAGCTAAAAAGTATCGGTTCTGAATCTCCTTGTATTTATGGGTTCGATAAAGTCAAACATAAATATGCTATAATCTCAAAGTTTTATAGTTACCAGGATCAGTTGTAGCTTTTGATACCAATAATCTAATAGTTAGTATAGCTAGATACTAACTATTTGTATATAGTTCAAGAAGCAGCATTGACCTATAATAACCTGAGAATTCACACTTCATACTTCTAAGGAGTTCCCCCGACACTAGCCGGGGGATTTTTTTGCCAAGAGTCAATAGGTGCGCTTGACCCATTAAGAATTAAATTCGCCACGGGTCGCACCTGAGGGAGTGACAAGCAGGATAAAAACTAGACCGGGTGTGGGTTGTGGACTGAAAGGATTTGGGGAAAATAGGAGTCAGTTCCCTGGTTCTAGTCACGCCAAGAATTTGACAAAACTTGCCTTTACCCATCCCTCTTAAGCCGCGAAGCTCAAACTAGTTAGGTGTGCTTTCCGCATCTAATTATTAAATTCGCCACGGGTCGCACCTCAAGTGTGATTAATTGGTTATGATCGCAAGTGGTTTGAAGAGAATAACAACTCATCTCAAGTCTGCTTGATACCAAGTTGCGGTCAAACGTACAACTTTCTCTTCCGCCAATTTCCCCATCTCCCCATCTCCCTATCTCCCTATCTCCCTATCTCCCCATCTCCCTATCTCCCTATCTCCCTATCTCCCTATCTCCCTATCTCCCTATCCAACCAATCTACTATCTTTGAATGCAACTCGGTATGAATACCCACGGGCTAGACTGACACCGGAAAACCCACCACACGGTCAGACAGGGTAGAGATTTTGATTATGGGTAATTAAACGAATTTGATATAAGCTATAACTGCGAGAGACGATGGTGATAGTTTTTTGTAATTTTTGAACTAATCAGGGTTAGGCTTTTTAGTGGCGTTTACGTTTGGACCATTCGTTGTCACCCAAAATCCCTAGATATCCGGCTCTTCCGTTTTGAGTATGCTAAATTATCACAAACCCAATCTAAACTGTTGATACAATAAGGAGGTTGTGGGTTTAGCTAAAATTTTATAGTAAAAAATAATTATCAAAACCTTAAAGCTATACATGATAGTAATTTGAGTTCATCAAAGCTAACAGTTTAGCATAACAGGTACGGAAGAGCCAGATATCCCCACCCAAGGAGAATAAAAAACCCGATGCGCTCGAAGATCGGATTGCTTTGGCATCAGATGTTAATTAAAATTGTGCTTATAAAGTATTTATTAAAGAAATTAATATCAAATAAATTTACACCGTTGTATTTAATAATTGCCTGGACCAGTTGTAATGATGCCCTAGCAGTAACCCTAACTTCTTTGCCAAGCAATCATAGATCTCTAAGAGCAAGTAACCTTCTGCTTAAGCAGCAGGAGAATAAAACTGCTCAGGAGTCAGTAAAATTGGTTGATGGAAATTATCAAAATCAGATAGGTGAACTATTAGCGCCCATACTATCAGATTCAGAAGGAGCAGTTCTACTAGAGACTAAACCCAATACACCTGCTAGACTAACTGCTTTTGACTCTAAAACCATTCAAGTTGATAAAATCGAAGTCATTGGCAGCACCATCTTTTCACCAGAGCAGTTTCAGCAGATCATACAACCCTATCTAGGACGCTCCCTGACTATTGAACAACTAAGAGAAGTCGCGGATGATATTACCACCTTTTACCTCAAGCAGGGCTATATTAACACTAGAGCAATTCTTCTTGCCGATCAAACAATTGACATTACCAAGGGCATTGTTACAATTCGTGTCATAGAAGGGGGTATAGAAAAGATCGAAGTTGAAGGAACACGCCGCCTCAATCCCAACTATATCCGCAGCCGTGTCCAGTTGGGGACTGGAACACCATTCAATACTACTGATTTGGAAAACCAATTACGATTGTTACGGCTTGACCCAAAGTTGGACAGCATAGAAGCCAGCCTGCGCAAAGGAACAAAAGTGGGACAAAGCATTCTGATTGTTCGTGTTGTGGAAGCTAATCCGTTTGAAGGAAGTGTAGGGGTTGATAACTACTCACCTCCTAGTATTGGTTCTGAACGAATGAGCTTTAATGTTCGCCATCTCAACCTAACTGGCAATGGGGATGAAATTTCCTTCACTTATCGTCGTTCGACCACTGGCGGGTCTAATATTTTTGATTTTGGCTATCGCTTTCCCCTCAATCCCCGAAATGGTACCTTAGAACTGCGAACAGTGATCGACCGTAATCGGGTGACTCAAGCACCATTCAATGTTTTTGATATTGAGGGAGAATCTGAGCTGTATGAAATTCGATTTCGTCAGCCGTTGTACCGTACACCTCGGGAAGAATTTGCTCTGTCTCTAGGGTTCAGTTATAGAGATGGTCAGACTTTTTTGGGTGATGAGCCTCTTGGGTTTGGCTTTGGTCCAGATCAAGATGGCTCGACTACCCTGAGCGTGATTAAGTTTGAACAAGAGTATCTACGTCGGGATTTGGAGGGAACTTGGTTTTTGCGATCGCTTTTGAGTCTGGGAACTGGCTGGTTTGATGCCACTATCAACCCCGATCCTATACCTGATGGACGCTTTTTTCGCTGGCTAGGCCAAGTACAGCGGTTGCAGATTCTCTCAGAGGATAATTTCTTAATTATGGGAACCGAGGTTCAGCTTACCCCCAATAGCCTATTGCCTCCCCAACAATTTTTGCTTGGCGGTGGTCAATCCCTGAGGGGCTACCGTCAAAATATTAGAGCAGGGGACAATGGATTACGATTCTCTATTGAAGACCGTATCACTTTACATCGAGATGTAGACGATCACCCCGCATTACAACTAATTCCGTTTTTCGACATGGGTTATGTCTGGAATAACCCTGACAATCCTAATACGTTACCGTCACAACGGTTTTTAGCGGGTATTGGCTTAGGGCTAATTGTGCAGCCAGTGACAGGGCTTAATCTGCGACTTGACTATGGCATTCCTCTGGTTGATTTGGATGATCGCAGTAACAATGCCCAGGATGAGGGCTTCTACTTTAATGTTCGCTATCAATACTAAACTATTTCAACTCTGACGATTACGGTGAATGGGCAACCGTGAGCGTCAACAGTCAATAAAACTTGATCAAATACTGACTAAATTACTAGGATTAGCGCCAACTGCCTATCTTTAGAATACAGACTTTGAATAGAAGAACAGATGTTCACTTCCTACATCGGGTGCTATGTTGCTGCGCTAGATTCGATTATAGTCTTGGTTTCCAAACTCCCTAGGAAATTTTTATGATCGAATGAATATCATCTAAAAGCAAACATTCCCGGTGAATCCATTGACCCATTCTAATTTATTGCCTGACCCGTTAAAAGCGTGGTACACCCAATCTGTCGAAAATTCTTTAGCAGAATCCGGCTGTGACCCTCAAGCCGGTTTGACCTCTCAACAGGTATCACAGCGGTTGGAATACTATGGCTTAAATGAGCTAGAGGAAAAAGCAAAGCGCAGTTCCTGGGCAATGTTCCTTGATCAATTCAAGGACATCATGCTGCTGATGCTGATTGCAGTAGCGATAGTTTCCGGGATTTTAGATCTGATCAATCTGCAACAAGCCTCAGAAAAGGCCAGTGAATTCCCCTTCAAAGATACGATTGCTATCCTCTCAATCGTGATTCTTAATGGCATCCTCGGGTATCTCCAGGAAAGCCGTGCTGAAAAAGCCCTAGCAGCCCTGAAAAGTATGGCATCCCCTAAGGTACGAGTGCTGCGGGATGGTCGTACCTTAGAGATAGATAGTCAACAGCTTGTGCCAGGGGACATCATGTTGCTGGAAGCTGGGGTACAAGTTGGAGCAGATGGTAGGCTGATCGAGGCATCGAATTTGCAGGTCAGAGAATCTGCACTGACTGGGGAAGCTAATGCTGTCAATAAAACCGTAGAGGTGGAGCTATCGGAAGATACTCCCATAGGCGATCGCATTAATTTAGTTTTTCAGGGAACTGAAGTTGTCCAAGGCAGAGGTAAAGTCCTAGTTACTGGTACTGGGATGAATACGGAACTGGGTAAAATTGCCCAGATGCTACAAGGGGTGGAAAGTGAACCGACACCTCTGCAACAGCGCATGTCTCAGCTGGGACAAGTCTTGGTAACCGGTTCGCTGTTGCTAGTAGCACTAGTAATTATCATTGGCTTGGGCGTAAGCGGTTGGGACTTGAGTGTGTTCCAACAACTGGTAGAAGTTTCTTTAAGTATGGCAGTTGCTGTAGTTCCAGAAGGCTTGCCAGCGGTGGTGACTGTTACCTTAGCCCTAGGAACCCAGAGAATGGTACGCCGTCATGCTCTAATTCGCAAACTACCAGCAGTGGAAACCTTAGGAAGTGTGACTACCATTTGTTCTGATAAAACTGGTACCCTGACCCAAAACAAAATGGTTGTGCAACGGGTGGATACCCTCAACACTAGTATTCAGGTGACTGGGAATGGTTATGAACCTGTAGGGGAATTTCTCCTAGACAATCAGCCCATTACTACAGAACAGTATCCCGAACTCGAACCCCTACTTCTAGCTTGTGCTCTGTGTAATGATGCCATCTTGCAGTATGAACAGGGGGAGTGGAAGATTTTAGGAGACCCCACAGAAGGAGCATTAATTGCTCTGGCTGGTAAAGGGGGTGTGGATAAGGAACCTCTGAGTCAACAGTATTCCCGTGTGGATGAAATTCCCTTCTCCTCTGAGCGTAAGCGTATGAGCGTGATTTGTCAGTGGGATAGTTCTCCAGATAACTTTCAACCTGCTAACCTACCTGCTAACCTTGGCTACTCGAACACCAAAGGCGAACAACCTTGGCCTTTCGGCCACGCTACGCGAACAACCGAGAACCCACAACTGACCGGTTACATGATGTTGACCAAAGGGTCTCCAGAATTGGTGTTAGAGCATTGTACTTCATCAGTACATAATGATGACAGAGCAGCAGGAACTCTAGGGTGTCAACCCTTGACAGAAGAGCAGCGGCAACAGATTTTGGAACAGAATAACCAAATGGCAGGGGCTGGTTTGCGAGTCCTAGGTTTTGCCTATAAATCCCTAGATAGCTTATCAGCTCCAGAAGCAGACCATGAAACCTTAGAGCAAGGGTTGGTGTGGTTGGGGTTAGTGGGAATGTTGGATGCTCCACGGCCAGAGGTACGAGAAGCAGTTCAGCGGTGCCGGAATGCTGGAATTCGTCCGATTATGATTACCGGAGACCACAAACTTACCGCTAGAGCGATTGCCCAGGATTTGGGAATTGCCAATCACACTGATCAGGTACTGACTGGTCAGCAGTTACAAAAGCTCTCCCAACTCGATCTAGAGGAACAGGTAGACCAAGTCAGCATTTATGCTCGTGTTGCTCCGGAACACAAACTCAGAATTGTTCAGGCACTCCAGGGTAGGGGTAAATTTGTTGCCATGACCGGAGATGGGGTGAATGATGCACCCGCTCTCAAGCAAGCTGACATTGGTATTGCTATGGGAATTACCGGAACCGATGTCAGTAAAGAAGCCAGCGATATGGTGCTGTTAGATGACAACTTTGCCACCATTGTTGCTGCCACAGAAGAAGGTCGGACAGTATATGACAATATTCGTCGCTTTATTAGATACATCCTGGGCAGTAACATCGGTGAGGTATTAACTATTGCCGCAGCCCCGATCATGGGACTACCAGATGTTCCCCTCACTCCCTTACAAATTCTCTGGATGAACCTAGTCACTGATGGTTTACCCGCTCTTGCCCTAGCTGTGGAACCAGCAGAACCCGATGTGATGAAGCGATCGCCTTTTAGTCCTAGGGAAAGTATTTTTGCCAGAGGGTTGGGGTCTTATATGGTGCGCATTGGTATTGTCTTTGCCATTTTCAACATTACCTTAATGGCAATTGCCTATGGATACTTCCCTCACTGGAAGACAATGGTATTTACTACCCTATGTATTGCTCAAATGGGCCACGCCCTCGCAGTCCGCTCCAACAAACGCATTACTCTGGAATTAAACCCATTTTCTAACCCTTATTTGCTGTTGGCAGTTACTGTGACTACTCTCTTACAGCTGCTACTGGTTTATGTACCCTTTTTGCAAGACTTCTTTGGCACTGAACCTCTGACTATCATGGAATTCGCTGTCTGTCTTGGCTTTAGTACGTCACTATTTGTTTGGGTTGAGCTGGAGAAATTATTTATTCGTTGGTATGGCAAGGGAAAAGTTCAAGGTTAGTCGGTTGGGAGGTTGGGAGGTTGAAGGTTGAAGGTTGAAGGTTGAAGGTTGGGAGGTTGAAGGTTGAAGGTTGAAGGTTGGGAGGTTGAAGGTTGAAGGTTGAAGGTTGAAGGTTGGGAGGTTGAAGGTTGAAGGTTGGGAGGTTGAAAGTGAAATATTAAACGGTTAGAGATTTTTTTAGTTGATATCAGACTTCTCATCTTAAGGCTGTTAACCTATTCACCTAGAACCTGCTAACCTAGAACCTGCTCACTTTCAACCAGCTAACCAACCCTACAAGAGATGCCTTGGGCAAACAACCTCTTAACCTTTAACCTCTTAACCTTTAACCTCTTAACCTTTAACCTCTTAACCTTCAACCTCTTAACCTTCAACCTCTTAACCTTCAACCTCTTAACCTTCAACCTCTTAACCTTCAACCTACTAACCTTGGCCTTTGGCCACGCTACGCGAACAACCTTCCACCTGCTAACCCCCAACCTGTAACCTTCATTGGATGTACCTTAAGAGCCTACACCTGCGACAGTTTCGTAACTACAGGGATTGCCTGGTTAACTTCGATGCTCCCAAGACAATTTTACTGGGTAATAATGCTCAGGGGAAATCGAATCTACTAGAGGCAGTAGAGTTGCTCTCTACCCTAAAGAGTCATCGGTCAGCACGCGATCGCGAATTGGTCTTAGAAACTACTCCCATTGCGGAGATTCGGGCTACTCTAGAACGAACCTATGGTTCAGTAGAACTAGGATTAACCTTGCGCACTCAAGGACGACGTACTGTTGCTCTCAATCAAGAATCCTTGCGTCGGCAGTTGGACTTTTTAGGTATTCTCAATGCGGTACAGTTTTCTAGCCTGGATTTGGAACTGGTGCGAGGAGCACCAGAACGGCGTCGCGCCTGGCTCGATTCAATTCTGACTCAGCTCGAACCAATTTATGCTTACATTTTGCAGCAATATAACCAGGTATTGCGACAGCGCAATGCTTTGCTGAAAAAAATCCGTAAACTTCAACAAGAAGGGGAAGTTGATGCATCGGTATCCAAGCAGTACAATGCGGAGCTAGGGTTGTGGGATGCCCAACTGGCTACTGCTGGCTCACGAGTCACCCGCCGTCGAGAGAGAATGCTAAAACGGTTAGCTCCTATAGCCCAAGCATGGCACGCTAGTATTAGTGGCAAGACAGAGGTATTGGATATTACCTATGCCCCCAATGTCAGTCTTTCCAAAGATGACCCTGATCTAGTCAAGCAGGCTTTTTTAGAGAAAATCCAACAGTACTCCCTTCCTGAATTTCATCAAGGGAGAACCCTAGTCGGTCCTCACCGGGATGAAGTACAGTTTACCATTAATCAGACCCCAGCCAAGTCCTATGGTTCTCAAGGTCAACAACGAACGTTGGTCTTAGCGCTTAAGTTAGCTGAATTGAAGCTCATTGAAGAGGTGGTGGGAGAGCCACCTCTGTTGTTACTAGATGATGTATTAGCTGAACTAGACCTGAATCGGCAAAATTTACTGTTGGATGCTATTCAGGATCGGTTTCAGACTTTGATTACTACTACTCACTTGGGAGCCTTTGATTCCCAATGGCTGAATTCGTCTCAGATTCTTTCAGTGCAAGCAGGACAGATTAAAAGGTTGGAAGCTTGATGGTTGATACTTGATGGTTGATCGGGTAAACTACTTTTACACTTTGTTATCTTTCTGCCTCCCTGGAGACTCCCGTTATAGCCGAAGGCTTAACGGTGAGAGGAAAGGGAGGACGAGCAGTTGTGTTCAGTTGACAATTCACATGGAATGTTTTAAAATGTAAGCATGGTTGAAAAAGCTTACCGTTACCGTTTTTACCCAAATCCTGAACAAGACAATCTGTTGAGGAGAACTCTAGGCTGTGTAAGACTTGTTTACAACAAAGCCTTATGCGCTAGAACAAAAGGATGGTATGAACACCAAAAACGAATCAGTTATAAAGAAACTTCCTCAATGTTGACAGGATGGAAAAAACAGGATGACTTGTTTTTTCTAAATGAAGTCAGTTGTGTTCCACTTCAACAGGGGTTAAGACATCTTCAAACTGCTTTTACTAATTTTTTTGCAGGTCGTGCCAAATATCCCAACTTCAAGAAAAAACGCAACGGTGGTAGTGCAGAATTTACCAAATCGGCATTTAAATGGAAAGATGGTCAGATCTATCTTGCTAAATGCCAAGAACCTTTGCCTATTCGTTGGAGTCGTCAATTACCTATAAACTGCGAACCAACTACCGTTATAGTTAACTTAGATCCATCTAATCGATGGCATATCTCAATCAGGTTTAATGATCATAGAGACTTGAGTTTGCCTGTGACGGATAAACAAGTTGGTTTTGATTTAGGAATTACTAGTTTAATCACGACCAGTGACGGGGATAAAATCACTAATCCCAAACATTTCAAAAAACTCAAGAAAAAACTGGCCAAATATCAAAAGGCTTTGTCACGAAAACAAAAAGGTTCCAATAATCGTTACAAAGCCAGATTAAAGGTAGCTAAAATACACGCAAAAATCAAGGACGCTAGAAAAGATTTTACTCACAAGCTAACCACTAAACTGGTCAAAGAAAACCAATTGATTGCGTTTGAAGACTTAGCGGTGAAAAACATGGTCAAAAATCAAAAACTAGCTCAGGTGATCAGTGATGCTAACTGGGGGGAAATAATCCGTCAGGTCAAATATAAATCAGAGTGGTACAGCCGTAAAGCTATTTCTATTGACAGATGGTTTCCCAGTAGCAAGTTGTGTTCTGTATGCCTCAATCGCGTCGAATCTTTACCCCTGAGTATTCGGGAGTGGGATTGCCCATCTTGTAATACTCACCACGATCGCGATATTAATGCATCAATTAATATCTTGGCGGCAGGGCTTGCCGTGTCAGTCTGTGGAGCGACCGTAAGACCTCAAGAGAGTAAGTCTCGGAGGGCTGGTGCGAAAAACTCCAAAAAAAGGGAGAAGGAAGCAGAAACCTAAGTCGTGAGTCTTAGGAATCCCCCGCTATAATCAAAGATTTAGCGGTGGGAGGATGTCAATAAGACAAAATTTTTTGGTTATACTAAGGTTGTTGTATCTTCTGATCACAATCAGAGATATAGCGTTTATCATACCGTAAGGATTCAGGTAGGGGCTTGACAAAGTCCGGGATGGAGCTGGAGAATCATCAGAAGAATGTGTAGCTTCTCACTAACCCCAGACACAGCTGCTGTATAACCAGAAGTCCTACGGAAGAACTGGTGCAGCTGGTAGTGGAGCAAAAAAAACTGCGATTAGCAACAGCACTCACTGATCGAAAGTCTGGTTGAAGAAATAGAAAGACTCAAACTCAGCCGAGACAATGACTCGAAAAACTCATCTAATCCACCATCAACGGACTTGCTCAAAAAGTCCGAAAAGAAGCAGGACTTGCAGGATTAATCCGAGAGTCCAGGCAAAAAGAAACCCGGAGGGCAGCCTGGACACAAAGGAAAGACCCGCTTTGGGTTTGGACGAGTAGACCGCGCTCGTTATACTTAGTCCCCAGCAATGCCCTTCCTGCGGTGGGAGT
>NZ_JAAHHX010000030.1:0-78539 GCF_010672065.1 Moorena sp. SIO4A1
GATTCTGCTATCTTACAGAAAGTTTTTAGCTTTTGGGAAGAAGCTAGACGTAATCTATCTACATGCTCCGAGAGTAAGTCTCTACCATACAGGTGTAGATAGGTTAATTAATTTAAGTTTTATTTAACTTTATGAAGAAATATTAGCTTATATTAAGTAATCTATCAAGCTCGATATTGGTAAATTCAGCCAAATCTCCTAACCAAGGCCCACGCCTCCCTGATGGCGCAGGTAGCACCTAGAGCTAATCTTGCCTCATGAGCTACTTCGTCTGACAAGCTGAGTTAGCGGCTTGATATTCATCAAGCGCATAGTCTGCTGCTCCGGGTCAGTCTTAATCCAGCCCTTACTCTCCAGCTTTTCCATAATTTTGGTAGTATCCTCCACACTGATATCTGTGATATCAGCTAAGTCTTGATAGGAAATGTTATATATTTCTGTGCCTTTTTCAGTGATTTCACCGTAATTGTCTGCCAGACCAACTAGAGTATTGACTAAATTAACCGCTGGAGGCTGATAGCGATTTTGCAACCGAACATTGCTCTGACGTAACCGCCGCACCATCAGTTGTAACATGCGATGGTGCAACTGGGGATCTTTAAAGAGAGTTTGAATAAAGCGTTGCGCAGAAATGGTCAGTAGTCGCACGTTCGACATGGCAACGATATCGGTGGAGCGGGGAGATTCATCAAGAATTGCCATTTCACCAAAAAAGTCACCCCGACCCAAAATTGCCAGTGTGACATCGTTTTCACCGCGTAAGTGTCGCACTTTAACCCAGCCGGAGACAATAAAGTAAACAGCATTACCCCAAGCATCCTCCATGATGATAGCTCGGTCGGTCGGGTACTCATGCTCCACCGCAATGGATTCAAACCATTCTAAGGTTTCTGGGCTAGCTGTATTAAATAGTGGGAAAAGCTCACTATAAGCTGTAGTCTGCATTAGGGTTCTTTAAGCTGAGATTGAAGGTAATGATACGCAGTAGTGACGATCTGGGACTGCTTGGACACTTCCTAGCCTAGCAGTGAAGTGATAGTGGTTAACCACATTCTAATGAACCAACTCTAATGAACCAACAAGTAAATAAAGGTGAAGACTGATAATACTGTCAGCTGTGGACTGTTGAGTGTTATCGTTCACCAGTTACGTAGATAATTTAATTCCACCCTCCCCTACTAACCTGTCGCCCATTTAAATTTAATAGTTTAGTGCCTGAACCCCTTTGTTGGTACTGATGCGTGAAAATTAGATGGGAACTTAAATCTTTTAGATGGGAACTTAAATCTTTGATTGTAGCTTTGATTGTACTAGGAGAGTCTTTTTTTCCTAGAGTATGAACCTATTCACTACCAGAAGGTAGTTAGAGCATCCCGAATCTAAAACCCTCTATCAGTTAATTCTGCGACCCAAAAAAATTGACTACATTTAACACTAGCTATTCCCGTTGTTTTAACCCCAGGTTCAATTGGGAATTGCATCTCTATTAGCACCAGCCCATCTCAGACCATAATGAAATAGCCCTGGTATAACGGTTACTTTTTTTTTTCTATCCAGGTTTTAACGTACTTTTTGCCGTTTAATCCTTTTTTTCAAGGATGTTAACCCGTTAATTCAAATTTAAAATAAAGGGTAGTTTTAATTTAAAATTAACTAAAATGGCCAAAGTTTTGAGGAACTTACTGTATTTTTAAATCCTGACTAACCGGATTTTTTGAACTTGTAGATCATAATCTAAATTACAAACACCAGTTCTCAGGGATTTAATAGTCGTCAATTATTTCTTAGTTTTTGTTTTTATAATGGTATCGACCTTACCATTACTCTTTCAATATATCCTTATATCTTCTCTTAGAGAAGATATAAGGATAAAAAATTGTGTCTTGGCTTACTCTTACTAACTATGGATAGAGTAGCATGGTAATGCCCTCCACCACTTCTTGTTAAAGAAGCTGACGGCGAATAAAGTCAGCGCCTTGAGTTTAATAACTGCGGCTCTATTGACAAACAGTTTCCCTGGTTCGAATCTGCCTATTGTGAGCTTGGGCAATTCTCTGTTTCCGATTTTGGGCAATGGCTTTGACTAGTCTAAAAGGATTAATACCGTGTTCGTTAGCATAGCGTAAGATATCTTGCAGCTCTTCTTCGGTAAAATTAACAGTTGGCTGAGAGTGGGTAGATGGCTGATTTTTGCTATTTTGAGTCATAATCCTGGTTTGCCAATAGGTTGAAAGTTGTAGATGTATCCCTGACTTGCCATAACAGTTGCTTGAAAGATTTTGAGCTGAGGTTGTCAGATGGCTGATCATGGGCAGCTATACCCATTGAGCGGTCAGCTTACGGGCTACTTTCCTGGGTAAACAGCTATTAGCTCGCTCTTCTGTACGGAGATCAGAGCTTAAGTTCAATAGCTAAACCAAAAGCTAAGTTTATACCCAAAGGAAGTATAAGGGTGCAAATGCTCAAGCAATTTGAGATGATTGGTTTTAAGTTTCTAATACGGTTTCGATATTCCTTGATAGTTTGGCTTGGATTAGATCGTTTCCCATACTCAGCTGTTAATGATTAACCACTAACGACTAAACTAATGACTATAATCCTAACGAACGACGATGGGATAGATGCTCCCGGAATTAAAGCACTAGAGCAAGCGGTCAACGGTAACGGTAATTTTGTAATTATCGCTCCGAAGGAGCATCATTCAGGCTGTGGCCATCAGGTGACTACATATAAACCGATTCACGTCCAACGTCGGTCAGACTATGAGTATGCAGTCTCTAGTACCCCAGCGGATTGTACTCGCCTTGCAATATCACATATTATACCAGAGGTAAAGTGGGTTCTGTCAGGTATTAATGCTGGCGGTAACTTGGGGGTTGATGTCTACATTTCTGGTACAGTGGCGGCGGTTAGAGAAGCGGCGATACAGGGAATACCAGGTATTGCGATTTCCCACTGGATTAAAAAACCTTGGGTGATTAATTGGGAGGTGGCGAGTCGTTGGACAGCTAGGGTGTTGGCGGATTTGTTGAATCGTCCGATTGCTGCTGGTACTTACTGGAATGTGAATTTACCTCACTTGGAACCGGGGTCACCTGAGCCAGAGGTGGTATTTTGTGAACCGAGTACTCAACCGTTACCGACAAAGTATCGTGTGGAGGGGGATCACTACTATTATGAGGGGGAGTATGACAAACGCGATCGCGCTCCTGGTACTGATGTAGATGTGTGTTTTTCGGGTAATATTGCTGTGACTCAGTTGCGACTTTAAGGTATCAGGACTTACCCAAAACTGGGCACCAAACCCCCTTAGGTAGTAGGGTGCCCCTACTAGTAGAGTAAGTGCCCAAGTCCTGACCATGCTATGGGTGGTTTGGTTTAGAACCACGAAGGCACAAAGTCCGCCCAGAGGTAATTAATAAATCAGTGAATCAAAGTTTTTAGTAATTAGTGACCATGCGAATTTTAATCATGGGTGGTACCCGGTTTGTTGGGGTTTATTTAACCAAGGTTTTGGTGGAGATGGGTCATGAAGTGGTGCTGTTCAATCGGGGTAATAAGCCAGCGCCACTGCCAGGAGTCCAACAGATTCATGGCGATCGCAAGGATCCCAATCAGCTCAAGGAAATGTTATCGTCTCAAGAGTTTGATGGAATTTTCGATAATAATGGTCGGGAGTTGAGTGATACTCAACCGTTAGTGGAAATTTTTAAAGACCAGGTGCAGCATTTTGTGTATATGAGTTCGGCTGGAGTGTACTTGAAGTCAGATCAGTTACCCCATCTCGAAGGAGATCCAGTTGATCCCAATTCTCGCCACAAGGGTAAACATCATACTGAGGCTTACCTACAAGAACTTGGGGTGCCGTTTACAGGGATTCGTCCAACTTATATCTATGGTCCCCAAAATTATAATGATGTGGAGGCTTGGTTTTTTGACCGGATTGTTCGCGATCGCACTATTCCCATCCCTGGTAATGGCATGCACATTACTCAGTTAGGTCATTGTCAGGACTTGGCGAGGGCAATGGCAGCAGTATTGGGGAATAAGGAAGCGATTGGTAAAATTTACAATGTGTCCGGGGAACGCTATGTCACCTTTGATGGTTTAGCACGAACCTGTGCTATGGCCTGTGGTAAGTCGGCTTCAGAGGTCAAGCTCGTGCATTATGACCCGAAGCAGTTTGATTTTGGTAAGCGCAAGGCTTTCCCATTTCGATTACAGCACTTTTTTGCTGATATCCATAAGGCTAAGACGGAACTTAACTGGCAACCGGAGTATGATTTGCTTTCCGGACTGAAGGATTCCTTCGAGAATGATTATCTCGCTTCAGGTCGGGATCAAGCTGACGTGGATTTTGCCGTTGATGACCAGATATTAGCAGGTAACAGGTAAACTAAACCAGAGATTAAGGTTAGGACCACCGATAGCCAGAAAAGGACTAGGGATGGGATGATCCAGGTGTCGGGAGTTGGAGCAATTAAAAGTGCGATCGCACTAATTTGACTGACGGTTTTGAGTTTACCCCAGATATTGGCTCCCTGTATGCTAGTGCTACCGGATAACTTGGGGTTAACTCGCCAACCTGCGATCGTTAACTCCCGTGCCAAAATCAAACAGACTCCCCAAGCGGGGACCTGACCTAGCTCAATTAATGCTAGTAGGGGCGCGAGTACCAAAAATTTATCGACTAATGGGTCAAGGAATTTGCCTAAATCAGTAATTTGGTTCAGTTTACGAGCTAGATAACCATCTAACCAATCCGTTCCAGCAGCAAGGAGAAAGATCCCGAAACCGATCCAGCGGCTTTGGTCAGTTGGGTGATTCAGGAAGTATAGGATAAAGGGCAACCCCAGTAAGCGAGAAAAGGTAATCCAGTTAGGCAAAGTCATTCTGGTAATCGGTAATGGGTAATGGGTAATCGGTAATTGGTAATTGGTTACTGACCATATTAATTTTAGGGGCACAGGCCGTGCCCCCTTAAGCATTTCGTCTATGGAAGTGAGAACCGACAGAGGAGAGGGAATAAATTTAGTATGTACCTCATCAAACTGAGAACCCCTATCATTCCTCTTCCTCGTTTCCGATTGCCTATTGCTGAATTCCCGAAGACGTCTAATGAACCATTGCTGGTTCAAGCACTATCAAATTGCCCTCCTCATCAACTGTGATCGGCAGAGGTTCGCTGATATCGCCGAGAAAGCTCCCGTCTAGAGCGAAATTACGCCATGACATAAAGTACCAGATCTGATCAGGACCTTGTACCAGTTTCCCGGAATAGAGCCGCTTCACTGAATCAGCCCAGAGCGCCCTTGGAGCAGAAAATGGTCCTAAAGGATTATCAGCAACCATGTAGAACGTTCCCGTGAGGTTACTATCAACAAACTCTCCTGGGGGGATCGAGAAGAGCAGATAGTAGCGCCCCTTGATAAGAACCACTTGCGGACATTCCATAGTCCCGAACGTCATAGGCTCAGTTAATGGTGGTAATACTTGCCAATCAATCAGGTTTTGTGAAGTGGCATGAGCAATCACGCCCCGACTTTCAGCAGGACCATAGTTAACCCGACCAGTAATTAAAGCATGAAATTCCCCTGTTTCTGGATCCTGAAACACCCAAGGATCGCGCCAGGCTTCATCGAACCAAAGGTTTTTCTCAGGGTGCTCGAGATCATACTTCTCGTAGTAGCGACTATCAGCCTCGATCACCGGGTTTTTCGGATGTTTTTCCCAGTGGATTAAATCTTTGGAGGTCGCAAGGCTGATGCGTTGGATTTTTCCTTGCTCTTTGCGATCAGTGCTGGTGTATGGGAGATACCACAGGCCATCATGACGAATTACGCAGCCAGTCCAATTAGTGTACTCATCCACGTCACCATAAGCTTCAGGCTTCATAGCATCTGGTAGAATCTCCCAGTGCCGTAAATCCTGAGAAACAGCGTGACCAAATGAAACATGCCAATGTCGGTCTTCTGGATCCGGTAAATCCTTAGAAGCTTGCAAGTAAAATAAGTGATAGTCGGAAATATCTTGAGCTAGCCAGAAGTCCCAGATCCATTTATCTGGGATTTGTAAACTGTGATTAGGAAGCATGAGTTACCTGCTTTTGTGTAAGAGTATTAGTTAGTGAATAACTGTGACTAACTCCCTAGAACAGTTAGCCTCTTTACTAAGGCGTCAACTAGAGAGTATAAAGTAATAATTCGGTAGTAGGGTAAGGTAAGTAAAATTCCTTACCGCTTAATTAAATCCTATCTAACTAATTATTGTGTAATTTATAGAAGCAACGCCTAATGATTAAACAATAGTCTATGTATCCAAGCCAATTTTTTTTCCTGAATACATTAAACTAGTGAGGAATTACGTACTGATAGGAGTGAAAACTATATCTATACTTTGGACGGGCATAAAGTTTGAGTTTGATTTAGCTATCAGCAAATACCATCACTGTTGACCGCTCAAAGCATAGTAAAGCATAGTGTTTTAATTGCTAAATTACCCTCTAATCAGATAATCAGAGAGTTACTACGTAATTCCTAATATTGATTCAGAATAGGTTAAGGCTATACCATTTAAGCGAGGTCTGTACTCGCTTTTTTACCTATCACTACCAAACTTATTCCAAGATAACAAATAGTGTTGGGAAAATGTCACTAGCCAAATTGCTGATTGATTGCGATCAAAATCAAATCTTTAACTTGTGAAGACATAGACGAAGATTTAACTAAGGTGAGATTACTAGGATGTAAGCATTTAGCTATCAGCTCTCAGCTCTCAGCTCTCAGTTCTCAGCTCTCAGCTTTTTAATAAAACAGGTAAGCATTGCTTTAATTTCTGTTAAGTTAGCTGACCGCTGACCGCTGACCACTGACCACTGACCACTGACCGCTGAATGCTTACACTAGGACTTACGCAGCTGAAAGGAAAACCCGAAGCCAAACTCGAAGCCAAACTCGAAGCCAAACTCGAAGCCAAACTCGAAGCCAAACCCTAATTTTAGGGTTCTAAGGCTTGCAGCCTCTAGATAAGATCTCAGCCTATACCTTGATGCTTACCATTAGCAAGCCTACCGATAAGAGCCTAGATCGCGTAATCTTAATGTAGCATTAAGTATTATATGTGGAGCAGATTTGGCGATCCCAAATCCTTGGGAAATTCTCAGTATTTATACTGAGATTGTGCCCCATATCCCTGCAATTTGATGGATCCCCTTGTCAAAAAAATAATAGATTGATTTAATAAAGTAATATTTCCTTAACAAAACTAAAAATATCTTAAGCAGAAGCTGATGATACAACAACTCGATCACGGCAGGAGCGACGCTGCGACCTTAGAGCAACTGTTCAACCATGATATCAGCATCCAGACAACGCCTCATCAACCTGCTCCAAGTAAAACAGCTCTCTCAAAATATCTCCTGCTTTACCTTCAAGGAGGAAAGGATTTAGAGGGAGTGCCTTGGCAGAGAGGGGAAATGGGTGGGGCTATTCTTAGTGAAGATTTGTCTGTAATTAAGCACTTAGGTCCTGTGTTTCAGCCAGACCGGGATGACTACTGGCGAAGCTCTCGCCTTCTAGCAGGAAGCTTACGGTTGGTAAACGAAAATTCCCTGTATTTCTTTTACGGTGGATCTCCAGACCGTCCTAATTTGCTTCATGAGTATATTGGCTTCTGTAAGGGAATCATTAGGGATAATCACGAGATTGATTGGCAAGCTCCCCAACTGATCGAATTTCTTGATTGGGAGAAATACTACGATTACTCCGACCATCCATTGATGCCAGACCAACGTCACCGCCAGTTGCGGGATCCTTTCCCCATCTTTCACGAAGGCAAGTATTGGATGTTTCTATCTGCTGCTGCCAAGACAAATTCCCAACCCAAGAAAGGCTGTATTGGTCTAGCAGTAGCAGATCAACTCGAAGGACCCTATACACTCTTGCCACCAGCCCTGTTTCCTCATTTCATGACCGATGAAGGTGAGCAAGGTCTCTTTTACGAGTGTGAACGAAGCCACGTTTACTATAAAGGAGGAATGTGGCACATGTTCTTCTCTGTGATGAAGCAACATGTGGATCCCCGTTGGCTTGAGCAACTTGGTGATGACGCTGCCTCGATTACTGACTCCAGCCTGTACCATTTTGTCTCGCCACAGATCAACGGTCCCTATCAGCCAGCAGGGGTGGTACCGGTGGTGAAAGGATCCTCCGAGTCTAACTTGTATGCGATCAACTTCGAGCACAATAACCAACAAGAACTGATCGCTTATGGATTAAATTTAGGAATGGAAGAACTCGATGTTTCTGGTCAGTGGAAAGTGTTGTGGGACAACGATTATCCAGAAATGAAGAAAGTAAGTCCTTCTGGTCAGCAGAGTGTTGCTGATCCCTCGTCACTATTATATGGACGTGAGGGATACTTTATTTGGGATGCAATTCTATTCAAGCTACCTGCCTAAGGTTAACTAGGTTACCAGGTTAAAGGTTATCTTTTGAAGCTTTAACGTAAGCATATGCGCTACCTCACAGGCTAGAAGCCTGTGCCACGCAAGCTACTTGAGGTGCAGTCAGCGGTCAGCGGTCAGCGGTCAGCTTATTTTATTCAAAAGCACCGATGACGCTACGCTGTTCGCTGATAGCTGCATGCTTACCCTTTAACTTTCAACCTTTAACTTTCAACCTTCACACTAATTCAATAGCTAATAGCTTACGGTTCCACAATCGAACCCATGAACAAAATTGCTCCAGTTTTATTGTCCCGAACAGTACAGAAAAAAGGACGGTTAACCACTAGATTGAATGGTTGATCTATACTAATGGAAGTAGTAACAATACCGATAGAAGTAGCAGCCGCTGCTTCTGTGCCTTCTTCATTAACTTCTACAAAGGTTTTGTGCTTGACTTGACTAATCGCTGCTGATTCAGAGGTCAGATTAGAAAAATCCGCCTTATCGGTAAACGCTACATCCATCCCCAAAGCTTTTAGGGAATCGTTGAGTTTAATATCGTATTCAAATTTAAAGCGGGGTAGCCGAATTGACCCATCCCGAGACCTAAACTCTTTCATCCATTGTAGCCAGTTTTCCGCTGTGAGTTGTTGTTGAAATTCTGCCAAGCTGCTCCCTTCACGGGGTAAGAAAACATACAAACTCAGCCGTTCTTTACCGTAGGGAATACTTACAGCTTGAAAGGCATCATTTTCATAGTACTTATACTTCCCATACTGATACATCATTGGGTGTTGCTTTTGGTTTGAATCAGAGATATAAAAAGCTTGATCAGACGTTTGACTTTTATCGAATTCTCTGGTCCAGCTGCCTTTGAAATAGATGGCATTGATTAAGAAGAGTAAATCATCCGCTTGAGTGCGTTCGACAATCGTTTTAATTTTGCCGTTTGTGTTATTTTTGACCCAACGGTTAATTTTTTTGGCAGCCTTGGCACTACTAAAATCAAGTTCTGTGACCTCTGCTTCGTAGAATTTCTGGTTGTTTTTAATAAATTTGGGGTTGATGTCAATGCCTTGGTTAGCCCACAGGGAGTTGGCAATGGACAGCTGAACATCAGGGTCAGCATTTTCCAAGCTAGCCTTTAAGGCGTTATTTCCCTGGTTGAGTTGATCTAGACTTAATCCCTCTAATTCTAGGACTTTTGCCATCGCCTCTTGAGTCTCGCCGCTGGCACCGTTGTAAGCCATGTCTAGGGCAATGGCGATGCTGGTGGGAGAGACAAAAATATTCTTGTTAGTGTCCTGCTTGAGAATTTCTGAGAATAGCTTGAAGCCAAATTTAGTATTAGCGTCTACAAGATTGGTATCTACGTCTAGAGTTGGTTGCTGGTCAGCTGAAATTGATTCTTTCCTTGGTTCGGAGTTAGGCATAGGGTCAAGGGCATTGGTTTTTTCCGACACACACCCCAATATACCTGTAAGCAGGATGCTGACTGCCATAACAGTGGCTATACGACTAAGCATTTGATGGTTCATTTGATCGTCTCCGTTGCTAATACCCTGTTCTAATATGACCATTACAGGATAATTCGGTTCCTTTAGTTACGGTTTTTGCTACCGGGAATGGGTAATCGGTAATGGGGAATGACGATCTATAGCAGAAGTCAGAAGTCAGAAGTCAGAAGTCAGAAGTCAGAAGTCAAACTCTTGCGCTTACTTAGGTTTGAGACTTTTGTAATGTCCGCGCCTGCCCTGGCGACTGCTATAATCCTGGTGTTCACCAGTCTAAATAACCTAATTTACACATAACCAACGTTATCCAAGAGTCATGATTTCATAAATTGTGAAGGTTTTAAGCGCTACACTTCTGGACTTTTCGGTATTTTTTTTGTCCCTTACATATCTGTAGTCTTTTAAGTTGGCTTTTCTGTTATCCATAGCCAGAAAGCGCTGCACAAAAGGCTAGTTGTATCATAGGTAATTATAGTCAAGTTTAGGCAAATATTACCATAAATTACTGATCGTCCAGATTTTTTGCCCTTGACAGCCACAATTTTTATGCTATTATATTAAAATTTGATTAAAAACTATACTCCAGATTCTGCTGAGCAACAACCTAAATCAAATACAAAACCATACATTCAGCAAACCAGATCACAAACATCGCATATCTACAATGAAGTTGACGAATAACACACCCTGCCTCCACTAGTATCAGGCTAGTGGAGTTTTTTGCGCTTAGATCACTTGATGCTCAGATTGACTAGATCGACCAAAACAAGCAAGTTTATAAAAATTTATATGAAATCACACCAAAAATTGACATTAGGCCAACACCAAATCATACATGATTAGCCAATAATAATAATTGAGAACACAAAGAGAAAAGCACACCCCGTTAGTCTGGCCGCTAGCGGGGATTTTTTTTACCGGACCTACGGCCAGGAGCCAGACCATTTGACCAGTAAGGCTCAAAACTGGGTAAATTGATGATGGGCAGAATTTAAAAATTCTCTCTTCAAACACCGCCGGGCAGACGGTGTAAACTTTCCGAGGGTAAGTTCGTTGGAACCCCTATGAAGAAAGAATCCCCGTCCTTCAAGGACGGGGAGTGTCAAAGAAACATATTCCGAAACGTGTCCAGATAGCTGGCTGCAAGCATACCTGCCAGGAAGCCAAATAAATGTCCTTGCCAGGAGATCCCTGTTTCACCAGGAAATAAACCTCTGAGTGTAAAACCATAGAGACCACCGATAGCGCTAGAACCTATGACTAACAGGGGCTTACCTTCTAAATACCCCTGTGCGATCAGAAAAGCTACATACCCAAAAACTACACCGCTTGCGCCATAAGAGACAGTGTTAGGTGAACCAACTAGCCATTCAGCCAAACCACCAATCAAGACTATCGCCAAGGTCACGACCCAGAAATCATCGGTTCCTCGTAACAATACCCAACAGCCAAGGATCGCAAACGGAATAGTGTTTCCGATTAAGTGTTTCCAGTCTTTGTGCAAGAAGGGTGAAAACAAAATACCAACTAGCCCGAGCCAGGTGCGGGGTTGGATACCAAATTTTTCGTTGAGTGCTCCCCCGCATAAGACTAAATTGACAAAACTTATCATCCAGGCGTAAAGAACCAAATCACCCACTGCCTGGAAGTTGTCACCCCAAGCATTTCGGAATTGATTAATCCAATCAAATATAGTTGTCATACTTCACCCGGTAGCCTGCACGCTCATATTTATGTTTACTACTATAATTTATATAGGGTTTCTCATAGTAATAAGGTACACATAATTTTTTCATTATTCCCTATTCCCTATTCCCTACTCCCTACTCCCTACTCCCTACTCCCTACTCCCTACTCCCATTAACCCAGGATTTTGTCCCTCACCTAATTAAGAATTGCTCTCTATATATATAATTGATCATGAGTGCCAATTCAAGGTTATCCCAAGGTAATTGGAGCATGAGTTTATATTCAGAGTTAATTTTTCCCCGATTTCTGGACTGGGTTATGTCTGACCCGGTCTTAACCAAGTATCGTCAAGAGGTTTTATCTCAGGTGTCTGGGCAAGTATTTGAAATTGGCTTTGGCACAGGATTAAATTTAAGTTATTACCCCAAGCACCTGCAAAAACTTACAACTATTGATGTTAATCCTGGGATGGATTCCGTAGCAAAAAAACGTATTGATGAATCGGAAATTAATGTTGATTTTCGGGTACTGAATGGGGAAAATTTACCGATGGCTGACCATAGCTTTGATAGTGTAGTTAGCACCTGGACATTGTGCAGTATTACTAAGGTTAATCAGGCTATACAGGAAATTTATCGGGTGCTAAAACCAGGGGGAAAGTTCTTTTTTATTGAGCATGGCATGAGTGATGAGTCTAAGGTTCAGGTTTGGCAAAATCGCTTGACTCCTGTACAAAAGATTATTGCGGATGGCTGTCATCTAAATCGTAATATCAAGCAGCTGGTTGAAAACCATTTCCAGATTCTGACATTAGAAGAGTTTTATGAACCAAAATTTCCTAAGATTATGGGCTATATGTATAAGGGGGTGGCTCAGAAGTCTTGTTAGCATTAAGCGGTCAGCGGTCAGTGGTCAGTGGTCAGTGGTCAGTGGTCAGTGGTCAGTGGTCAGCCGAATGCTTCAAATAAACTTCATTTGGGATAATTTAATAGTTCGAGATTTTACAGAATTAAAAGTCTGGGGAAAAGCGCATCATAAGCATATGCTGAACGCTGATAGCTGATAGCTGATAGCTGATAGCTGATAGCTGATAGCTTAAATAGGCACATTAGTTCCAACAGGAACTAAATTATTACCCTATTAACTATCTCGATTTAATGCTGAAATTACCGCCTGCTGGCTGACTATCTGATAAATTCCTTTGAGATACTGCATCACACGAGGGTCAGCTGCTCCTAGAGGAATTGTTCCTAAGACATCGAGGACGGTTCCACTATCTGTTGGTGGTGCAATTACCACGAGGGAAGAATCGAGGGGCTGATCGTATTGCCAAAATTGCTGAATATTGACTGAGGTTTCAGGATCGCCGATTGCTGATTCCCCCTCTTCCCTGTTTGGATCAGGGTTTTGATCACCGGAAGTGAGATTTGGAATTGACGATGGCTGCTCTGTGGTGGAAGTTTCCCCTGCTTGACCACTGCGTAATTTACGCAAGGCATCAAGGATTTGTTCTTTGGTGCTTCCCCGCAACTGGAACAAAACAAAGGGGTCTTCGCTGAAGCGATCGCCTAATTCATAGTATACTGCTGCGATATGCTTACAAGGATTTTTGGGATCGGGGCAATTGCACTGGGAACGAACGTCGGAGAGGGTGAAGGGAAATAAACTTAAACCATTGGCAGTAAAGACTTCTTCGATATTATGGGGCATTTCTCCTGCTAATAACTGAGCTGAGTAAATTGCTTTACTTGCTAGGGTTTGCACCACATAATTCCAGTCTTCCTCGGTAAAGGGTTCGATGGAAATGGTTAATTCATAGGGCTCCGGAGCAGTTCCTTGAACTTTGGCGACTACTTGTGGTCCTAGAAAGTCAATACTGAGAATATTGCCTTCTTTGGCATAGATACGTCCCCGTTCCAAACGCTTTTTGAAGCGATAGGAATTGAGTAAGTCATTCCAACGTTCTACCCACCATTCTTGGGTTTCGATTTCGTAGTTTGTCATTTATATAGCAAAGAAAACAGGGAGTAGGGAGTAGGGAGTAGGGAGTAGGGAGTAGGCAACAAATGCTTATATTAGCACTATAGCTGTTTCTAGTCTAATCAGGTAAGCACTATTTTTTCGCTCTTCCCTGTTCCGAAGTCCCTGCTCCGAACGCGCCCCGCGTTCGGAGCAGGGAGCAGACCGATTTTTGGCAACTTTACACAAGTTAATACAGCGATGCAGCTTCGGAACAGGGGGTTTCCCCCACTCGCGCTTTGCATCAAGAAGTGAGGTTTATTTTTGTCCAGGTACATATTTATGGTTTTTTAGGGAACAGGGAACAGGGAATAGGGAACAGGGAAGAGGTAAAAAATCCTGTGTAGCTGATAGCTATGAAAAACCATGTAAATGTGATATAATTTTAGTGTTACCTAACTCCGTTACTAGTTTCATAATGAAAACAATTTCAAAAAGTATACTGAAAAGCAAACTGCTGGAGTTATTGCAGCTTGTAGAGTCAGAAGGGGAAGAAATTGTAGTCACTGATCGGGGCAAACCAGTGGTGATAATTTCTAAATACGGTAATTTATCCTCAACAGAACAGTTATTTGGAAAAATGCGCGGTAAAGTCAAGTATTTTGAGGATTTAACAACTCCTACAATAGAAGAATGGGGAGAAGTGTTAAAATTGTTCTCGATACTTGCGCTTTGATTTGGTGGAGTCTATATCCAGATAAGCTTTCTCAATCGGCGAAAGACCTTTGCTAAACGCTATAACTGTGTGGAAGATAAATAATTTGGTCTTGATATTCGTTTTCAAAAGATGCCTCAGCTAGAAAAACCAGCTCATCAATATTTTCTCCCATACTTAACTTGGTGTTGAGAATAAAGATTCCTGGTATGTGATTCCCTTCTGCAATATAATCAGCTAAATGGGTAGGCATAGATTTACGATTATTTGTTACCAGCACAAAACCATACTCGTCACACCATTTCAGAATTTGGGGGTCTAACGTTCCTCTTGCAGGAGTATTCGGTTCACCAACAATCCACATCACCAAATCAGGAGAATTCCGGGTCAATTGGATTTTGTAAGCAGGATTGACATTTTCATCCAATAGATAGTTGAGAGTCATCAGCTTTTTTGATTACTTTTCGTTCTGCTCTCAACTTCCGCAATCGCAGGGCAGAGGTCGAGGGGTTTATTTGCTGTGCTTTCAGTTGCTGGTGACTCCACTCTAACCAGTCAGCAACATATTGGCTGACCATTTCTTTATTGTGTAGATAATAAAGAATAGTAGCATAAACCTGTTCTAGATTTAGGGATGGATAGGTTTCGGCAATTTCTTCAGGAGTGCGGGCACGATGGATATAATCATAGAGAATAGTTTCTATTCCTATTCTTGTGCCTTTTATACGAATATCGTCCACACTGAGGAAGTCAAAATAGTCTTCTAGTTGCATTTTTTTATAGCAAAGGGAACAGGGAGTAGGGAGTAGGGAGTAGGGAGCAGGCAAGAGGTAAAAAATCCTGTATACCTGATAGCTATGAAACACCATTTATTAATTTTATCATACTTTGATGATGTTGGAGTACAGGCTTACTGAACCACCAGTATTGGATTCCCGATTCCCAATTCTCTATTCTAAATTCTCTATTCTAAATTCTCTATTCTAAATTCTCTATATATTCCAAAACAAAAAAAAATAGCCGCAGAAATACTATCCACGGCTATTTCAATCACCTATGTCAGAAGTTTCCAAACCAATCCGGATGTGATCCGATGGGATTGGCCAAGGGGGGGAAACCCCCCCAGAAATTTAAGGTGTTATGGCAACAACAAGTACTTGGTCATGATAGTAATGAATTCCCCTGGAACCTCAGTGGGCTGCAGAGGACTCCACTCGGAAATTTCCGCATAGCGCAGACCATAAAGGGCGTACATCGTGTTGAGTACTGCTTTACGAGAACCCTTCAAGATGTGCTTAACGGGTTGTTTGTTGGAGTTTGGAGTAAATTCTGACATAGGTCAAAGATTCAATTTGTTGACAAGTATTATTGTAATGATTATACAAATATTTGTCAAGGGTTTTTAAAGGTTTTTTTTTGAGTATTTTAAAGTTAATAAAAAAAGCAATACTATAACGTTATCGTTAGCTTTTAAATAAACAAATGCCCTAAAATAGACTTACATTGCTATCAATATTTATCCATACTTAAATCCATCAATACCTACAAATTGTCTTTGTAAATAAATGTAAAAAACTAAATTAATACTTGCATTTTTTACAGGATTTATCTATACTATAGATATTGAGACTGAGACTAATAACCGCGCTGGTTCAAACCATTAACCGACGCCAGCGCGGTTTTCCTCCCACCTAAATAGGAGTTACTTCCATGATGGCAAAAATATCACAATTATCAATACAGCGGTTTGCAATTGCTGTTAGGTACAACGTCTGGGCTTTTAGGGAGCAGGGAGTAAGCAATAGGCAATAGGCAATAGGCAATAGGCAATAGGCAATAGGCAATAGGCTTAACAATAGACCAGACCAGGTAATCACTTTTAACACACCAGTACCCATTTATTCCTAACGAGTACTATTTTCTCACACACCAATACTATTTTCTTGTAAACGAGTACTGCTGTGTAACAAATGGGTACCCGTTTCTTCCTAACGAGTACTAGTTTCTCATTAACTAGTACTTGTTGCTAATAAACTAGCCAGTCAGCAAAGCTTGTAGGGTGGGCAAAAACCCTTTGGTTCTTTGAACAATTCTAGATACTATCATTTTGCCCACCCTACGCAACTAATAAACTAGCCAGTCAGCAAAGCTTGTAGGGTGGGCAAAAAGCCGTTGATTCTTTGTAAGTAGGGTGGGCAAAAACCCTTTGGTTCTTTGAACAATTCTAGATACTATCATTTTGCCCACCCTACGCAACTTCTTTTAGGGTGGGCAAAAAGCCGTTGATTATTTGTAAGTAGGGTGGGCAAAAAGCCTTTGGTTCTTTGAACAATTCTAGATACTATCATTTTGCCCACCCTACGCAACTTCTTTTAGGGTGGGCAAAAAGCCGTTGATTATTTGTAAGTAGGGTGGGCAAAAACTCTTTGGTTCTTTTAAAAATTCTAGATAATATCATTTTGCCCACCCTACGAACTGTTCCCTGTTCCCGTCTTGATGCAGTCGCTCATGGGGGAAACCCCCAAGACCGCTTAGGTGCGCTTTCCGTTGGCGAATTAAATTCGCCACGGGTCGCACCTCTGCATCGCTATTCCCTGTTTCCTAAAATCCCTAAATTGTATACCTCACCTAATTAAAAACCGCAATATATTATTTTATAATAGGATCATTACCAGGCAGCCATAGGGCAATTGCCATTTAATTGTTTCCATCTTCCCTACTCCCTACTCCCTACTCCCTACTCCCTACTCCCTACTCCCTACTCCCTGCTCCCTACTCCCTACTCCCTACTCCCTGCTCCCTGCTCCCTGCTCCCTAAAAAAATTATCAGCCCTTTATACACATCACCCCCCATGAGCTTAATCAAAAAAATCTACAATAAATTTCAACCATTTTATCCCTTACCAGCCAACGATCCAGCTTATGTAAACTGTAGTGAAGTCAGGGGAGATGACAATATTTTTCGGGAAATTGGTAAAACTATCCTCTTTTCAGACCAAGCGACTTGTCAACTTTATACTGGACATCGGGGTGTGGGGAAATCAACGGAGTTATTGCGTCTGGAAGATTATTTGCAGAAGAATGGCTGCTTTGTGGTTTATTTTCCAGCAACGGAAGGAGATATTGATGAAATCGATGCTCAATATACAGATATCCTGTTAGCTTGTACTCGTAA
The DNA here is from genome assembly GCF_010672065.1 of Moorena sp. SIO4A1. NCBI lineage: Bacteria > Bacillati > Cyanobacteriota > Cyanophyceae > Coleofasciculales > Coleofasciculaceae > Moorena > Moorena sp. SIO4A1. The sequence continues at coordinate 17,499 of NZ_JAAHHX010000030.1, forward strand.
TATTTTAGATAAACTTAAAGAGTATGCTGCTCCAAATCCGTTATTAAATTGGTTAGAGTCTCGGTGGACTGAATTAAAGGATTTGGCGTTATCCGAGGTGGAATTTGACAAATTAACGGTTGAAGCTCAAATTCAGATTTTTAGTAAATTGACCACAACCTTAAGACGAAATCCTAGTAGCCGTGAAACCATTAGAAAACAGGTTGATAATTATAGTGTATCGTTGATTACAGCGTTAAATGAATTTATTAAAGATGCTCAACATAGATTACCTGAGGAAAAATCCAACATAGTTGTGATCGCGGATAACTTAGATAGAATCATCCCCCTGGAAAAAGGCAATGACAGAACAAGTCACGAGGAAATATTTCTTGATTATAGCAGTCAGTTAACAGCGTTGAATTGTCACGTAGTTTATACAGTACCAATTTCCTTAGCCTATTCCAGTCAAGCTACTGAATTAAGAAATATTTATGATACTCCTCAAGTGTTACCAATGATTATGGTAAAAAACCGTCAGAATGAATCCTATTCACAAGGATTAGATAAATTAAAAGAAGTTATTGAAAAAAGGATTCACTTAGTTGACTCTACGATTGATATTGATACACAAATCTTTGATAGTCAAGATACTCGCATTGAGCTTTGTGCTATGACTGGTGGTCATGTGCGAGAGTTGATGCTATTAATGCAGTCAGTAATGCGTTATATTGATGATTTTCCGATTACTACAAAAATAGTGAGACGGGCGGTTAGTGATGCCAGAGATAGCACCTATCGTAATGCGGTTAGTTCTGAAGAATGGCAAAAATTAGCTGAAGTTTCTGTTTCTAAGTCTATCCCTAATGATGAAGACTATCGTAGTTTGCTATTCCGTCGTTGTGTGTTGGAATATCGAGAGTTTGATGCAGACGGTAATCCTGTGCGTTGGTATGATGTTCACCCTTTAATTGAAGGGACATCTGAATTTAAATCTGCTCTTCGTGATTTAACTAATAGTGAGCATTCAGCAGTCAGCGGTCAGCAGTCAGCTTTCCATAACTCCGATTAAACGAATGCTTACTTGTTTTATTCATAATAAGCACATAAATTAGCGTTGCCATAGCCAACCGATAGCTGTTCGCGTAGCGTGTGCGTAGCACATAAACTGATAACTGTTCGCGTAGCGTGTGCGTAGCACATAAACTGATAACTGATAGCTGATAGCTGATAGCTGATAGCTGATAGCTGATAGCTGATAGCTGATAGCTGACAACTGATAGCTGATAGCTGATAGCTAATAAATGAGTACAATGTCGAGATCAAAGTCACAAAAATTTAAATCAGATGAACAAGAATCCTATCTGAGGTTAAAACGCGATTTATCTTGGCGTGAAGGCTTTGGAATTTTATTTGTGCGGTGTACTCCTGTACAAGAAAAAAGAATTATTGAAGAAATTAAACAAGATATTATTGATAAAACAGTTGAGGTTTTAAAGCTAGACCATTCTATTTATAATTTATATGATTTGATTGAGGAAAAGGTTAACGACAATCCCATTGATATTTTATTTGTTAGTGGCCTTGAAAAGTCTTTAGCCTTAGACGATTATATTAAACGTACCCTTGAAAACCCTAAAAAAGCGTATCAAAGAGAGGCTTTAGCCAGCTTATTAGGTCATCTAAATTGGCAACGGGAAAGATTTAGAGATGATTTTAATTGCTGCTTAGTGTTTACCGTCAGAAAATATACCTTAAAGTATTTAGTCCGTCGTGCTCCTGATTTTTTTGATTGGCGTTCTGGAGTAATCGAGTTTCCTGTAGATAAAGATATTGATTTGCTTCAATATTATACTCCCTTTCAAGCTAATATTGAGCAGCAAAAACCACAGGAGGTATCTCAAGATATAGTTCATAGTACTGACGAGTATTATGATTTGTTGAAAAAGCTACTCTTACTAGAGTATGAAAATGATGGTGATTTACAAGCTATTCATGATGTTGTTGAATCTAATTATGATAAATTAAATAACTCTTTTGCAAAAATTTTAGAACAGTGGCTCCTTAAGACTTGTGCGGAACTAAATCCTGAAGAAAAAGAAGCAATTGCCGGAATCGTAGAAAGCCTTTGTATTGATATTGTTCAATATAATTTAGGAAAAAGTGCCAATAATTTAGAAATAGCTATTACTGGATTAGAAACTGTTTTACAATTACGTCCCCGGGAAACTCTATCCCAAGAATGGGCGCAAACTATATATTATATTGGTGCTGTTTATAGTAATCGTATTGTTGGGGACAAAGCTGAAAATTTAGAAAAAGCGATCGCTTGTTATCAACAGGCTCTTACGGTCAGAAAGTTTGACGCTTTTCCCGAAGATTGGGCAATCACACAAAATAATCTCGGTTTTGCTTACTATTACAGAATCAAAGGTGAGAAATCACAGAATATAGAAGAAGCGATCGCTTGTTACCAACAGGCTCTTACCGTTTATACCTTTGAGGCATTTCCTGAAGATTGGGCAAGGACAGAATATAATCTGGGTATTGCTTACTCTGACCGAATCAAAGGTCCCAAAGCACAGAATATAGAAGAAGCGATCACTTGTTACCAACAGGCTCTTACCGTCATAACCTTTGAGGCATTTCCCGAAGATTGGGCAAGAACCCAAAATAATATCGCTATTGCTTACCTTTTGCGAATCAAAGGTGAGAAAGCACAGAATATAGAAGAAGCTATCACTTGTTATCAAGAAGCTCTTACCGTTTATACCTTTGAGGCTTTTACCGAAGATTGGGCAATGATGCAAACTACTCTCGGTAATGCTTACTATTACCGAATCAAAGGTGAGAAAGCACAGAATATAGAAGAAGCGATCGCTTGTTACCAACAGGCTCTTACCGTTTATACCTTTAACGCATTTCCCGAAAAATGGGCAATGACACAAAATAATCTCGGTAATGCTTACTATTACCGAATCAAAGGTGAGAAAGCACAGAATATAGAAAAAGCGATCGCTTGTTACCAAGAAGCTCTTACCGTTTATACCTTTAACGCATTTCCCGAATATTGGGCAGATACACAAAATAATCTCAGTATTGCTTACCGTAACCGAATCAAAGGTCAGAAATCACAGAATATAGAAAAAGCGATCGCTTATTACCAAGAAGCTCTTACCGTTTATACCTTTAACGCATTTCCCGAATATTGGACAGATACACAAAATAATCTCAGTATTGCTTACCGTAACCGAATCAAAGGTCAGAAAGCACAGAATATAGAAAAAGTTATCACTTGTTACCAAGAAGCTCTTACCGTTTATACCTTTAAGGCTTTTATACCAAATCCGTTTGTCAAAACCCCTTTATAAAAATAGACCAAATCTTTGTATGCCAGTAATCTATGACTATGGGGATAAGGGGGGTATGGGAACAGGATTTGGTATTAATTGCTTACTATCACCGAATCAAAGGTCAGAAATTACAGAATAGTAAACTTGTATTTTTTTATGTACAAGAAGCTCTTACCGTTTATACTTTTTACGAATTCAATTAAGATTACTTCAGGGTAAAACAATTAAAAAATAAATTAAAACTTAGATATATAATATCAATATTGTTATCAAAACGATTATTTTAAGAATTATAGATAATAGTAATTTACCCACTCTAGGCAACTAAACACTAATGACTACCAAATTTCCCCCTATTACTCCCGGTGACATTCTTCTAGAAGAATTTATCAAACCATTCGGCATCAGCCAGAATCAACTGGCTAAGGATATCCATGTACCCATAACACAGATCAATGCCATCGTAAACGGCAAAAAAACCATTACTACCGATACAGCCCTGAGGCTAGCCAGATACTTCGGTACTACTCCCCACTTTTGGTTGAACCTCCAACAACATTATGAGCTTGAACTAGCCGAAGCAACCCTGGGTGATCAGATTTTGAAAACGATCAAGCCCCTTGCTTCTATTGCGGCAAATGACCATGAAGGGTAAGCAAATTATAGGGCTGCGCCAAGGGAACAGGGAACAGGGAACAGGGAACAGGGAGTAGGGAGTAGAAAGGGAGTATGTCAGTTTTCTTCATTCCTGATTCTGATTCCCTGTTGGTTCCCCTTAATAAGGATTCAGATCCCCCTAAATCCCCCTTAATAAGGATTCAGATCCCCCTAAATCCCCCTTAATAAGGGGGACTTTTGAAGACTTATACTGATACTTTGACCAGTACAAAAAAACTTTGTAACGGCAGTGATAACAATCAATTTAAGCACTAAAATAGTCAAATATTATCACTGTTCCCTGTTCCCTGTTCCCTGTTCCCTATTCCCTACTCCCTACTCCCTACTCCCTACTCCCTACTTCCTAATCATCAATAACCGCACTCCGGTCAAGCAAAACCAAATCCCGCAATTGTTCCGTATTCATTTCCGTCAACCAATCTTCTCCAGCATCAACAGTTTGTTCCGCTAACTGTTTCTTACTTTCAATAATGTCATTAATCTTTTCTTCTACAGTGCCAGTACAGATAAACTTATGGACTTGAACATTGCGTTTTTGACCAATCCGAAAGACGCGGTCAGTGGCTTGATTTTCCACGGCTGGATTCCACCAGCGGTCCACATGAAACACATGATTAGCTCTCGTTAAATTCAATCCAGTGCCACCCGCTTTCAGAGACAGAATAAATATGGATGGACCATCGGGGTCATTCTGGAAGCGATCAATCATTTCCTCCCGTTGTTTCTTACGAGTTGCGCCATAGAGGAATAACACTTCCTTGCCAAATTTTTCCTCTAAATAGGGTTTCAGCAATTTCCCCCATTCCGAAAATTGGGTAAAAATTAAGCCACGGTCTCCCTCAGAAATCGCCTCTTCTAACATTTCTTCCAACCGTCGTAACTTACCCGACTGCTGGCTAGACATCAACGAATTATCTCCCGTTTTCCCTTTCGTCTTTTTCCCTTTACTCTCCAACAGAGCAGGATGATTACACAGTTGCTTGAGTCTCAACAACAAGGTCAAAATCATGCCCTTGCGCTTAATCCCCTCAGCCTCTTCAATTTGTGCTAAAGAATCATCCACCAACTGTTGATAAACCGTAGCTTGGGCTGCGGAAAGACCACAAAAAACATTCATTTCCTGCTTTTCGGGCAAATCTTGAATAATAGACTTATCGGTTTTGAGGCGACGGAGGATAAAGGGTTGCACTAGCGATCGCATGGTCTGCAAGGAATCCCGGTCGCCAAACTTCTCAATGGGTACAGCAAATCGACGTTGGAAAAATTGGCGATCGCCTAAATACCCAGGATTGAGAAAATCGATAATTGACCACAATTCCGACAACCGATTTTCCACGGGAGTACCGGTTAAGGCAATCCGAAAGCTAGTGGAAAGTTGCTTCACCGCTTGGGATTGCTTAGCGCTAGGATTCTTAATATTCTGAGCTTCATCCAGCACCACCCCCTGCCATTCCACCCCATCCAGGGTAGTGGCATCCCGATGTACTAAGGAATAACTAGTAATGATCACCTGCTTAGTCTTAACTGCCTTAGCAAAGGTTTTCCCTTTCGAGCGTTTATCCCCGTGATGGACAATAGTTTTCAGGGATGGCGCAAATTTCTTTACTTCCCGTTCCCAGTTTCCTAGCACAGAGGTCGGACATACCACTAAGCAGGGTCCATTGAGGGTACCTTCTTCCTGAAGATGCAACAGAAACGCAATCAGTTGTGCCGTCTTACCAAGGCCCATATCATCCGCCAGACAAGCACCCAAACCCCAACGTTCCAGAAACGCCAGCCAGCCCATACCTCTAGCTTGATAGGGTCGCAATTGCCCCTGAAAACTAGCAGGTTGAGGAATCGGCTCCAGGGATTGATTCCCCTGTAAGTTAGTAATTAACTCTTGCAACGCTCCCGATGCTTCAAACTTTACTACCGGTAGTTTTGCCAAGGTATTATTATCACCAGTAGTGATCCGCAAAGCATCCTCTACCGACAGAGTCATGTTATCTGTCGAACCCTTAAACATCTCTTGAGCTGCACGGACATCAGACGGTTGTAACGCCATCCATTCCCCATCCACCTCCACTAGCGGTGATTTCAGTGCCATCAAGCGATTAAACTCCCGCTTCGAGATGGTTTTATCTCCAATCGCCAGTTGCCACTTAAACTTCAGTAAGCTTTGGAGTCCTAACCGTTGATTCTTCTTTTGTGGTGGCACTTCCGCCACAAGACTAATCCCCAAGCGTTTGGCTCCCGTGCCTGGTTTCAATCCTGGGGGTAGCACAATACCCAAGCCATTGTTTTGCAACCGCCATGCACTAGCCCTAATGAACTCATACACATCTACTATGGTTAGCTCACAAAACTCAGGACGGGGTTGGTGTAGGCTAGGTTCAATGGGAGGATAGAGTCGAGTCGCTAATCCTAACCCTTTCAGGAACGTTTCCTGAGGTTGTTCAATGCTTCGCTGGTTAATCTCCAATCGCTCTCCGGAGTAATTCCAGATCGTCTCAGCATCCACCACCAGGTCTGGGTCATCAACCGCTTGTAAGCCATAGGCCAAGCTCCAATTCTCTTGATCAGAGGTAGGAGGTTTCAGGATAAAACAAGTACGAAACAGATTTTGCCTCAACCTCTTGGACGTCGGTGTCACTAAATTCTGTTGCACCGGAGTGTTCCAAGTAGACAGTGCTGCCGCTAATCGACCTAGGGTTGTTGACTCTAGGGCTAGGGTTTCTGAATTATCTGAATTAGAAGACAAATTAGAAGAAAGCGATCGCAACCATTCCACCATCGGAGAATCTACTACTGGCACCGACTCACCCTTGACAAAATTCCGCACCTGTGTATTAACCACACTACTCAAGAATCCCAGTAGCAATTCCTGAGCCTTAACCAAATCGGTTGCAGGTTGAAGGGTCAACTGTGGAGAACTAACCTCTTGTGAATAAGCACAGCAAGCCGAGGGCATGAGCTTGATATAGGTTTCTAGACGGACTTGATCGGTAGTACTATCAAGCAGAGGTTGCCAGCAAGCCCTTACCTTACCATCAGGCAATCGGTACACTCCTGGTAAAAACTTACCCCGACTCAGCAGATCCAAGCTCCAGCGCATCACCTGAGACCAAAAACGCAACTCCCCTCCCAGGTAGCCGTCTGAGACTTCAAAGGAGCCCAGGGGTAAAGCTTGGAGAAATCTTACCGCTGCCATCGGTTCCAGACTTACCCCTTGCACTTGCCATGGTTGCAATTCCCACTGGGCAGCCTCTGCACTATCGTCTGCACTATCTAAAAACACTTTGCTAGACAGCACTGGATAACCTGGCTCACCTTTGGATGATGCTTCAGTAGGTAACAGAACAATTTGAGACTGCCAGGGATGGTGATCCTGTTTAGCGCCACGCTTACGACTACCTGAACGAGCCTGCTCAGACACCTCTAAAAATTGACCGATGGACAGACGATGAGACTCTAAAAAAGACGTCAATTCTTCCTCAGTCATGGCAAACGGGTGACATGACATCTCATTGGCAGTAGTTAATATCTGCGCCTTCGTGCGCCAGGTTTCTCCCCAAATAAATAGATGACCATTAGTTTCCCTAGATATCCAACTGCCATGTAACGTTGCCATAATAATTTTTGTGTCTTTTTCTGTTATCTAGTCCAGGTTTTGTCGATCAAATTTGCTGAATTTATCCCTTAGGATTAACAGCTATCATATCTGATTAATAGATTTTATAACAAAGGGAGTAGGGAGTAGGGAGTAGGGAGTAGGGAGCAGGGAGTAGGGAGTAGGGAGTAGGGAGTAGGGAGTAGGGAGTAGGGAGTAGGGAACAGAAATTCTCACAATTCATTTAGGCTATCTATAGGTAATTGAGGTTATTATAATGAAGTAAGCCAAATTATTAGTTTAGCTTATTAGGCAAAATTAGCTCTAGATAATTCACCGATCAATTAAGATTTCTTCGCTTATCAAAAAAAACTGGATATATCCGATTTTTAGTTACTATTTTTTAGGACATTAAACGATAAATAATTTGGAGATATAACTAAAAAAAAGGGTTATTTATGAATTAAACTCTATGGCTATTAGTGATAGTCTTCAGTAATATTTAAAGTCTCAAAAAAACCTTGAGGTAAATCCACAATAAAACTGGCCACTTTCAAAAAGAAAGCAACCGTAGGCGTAAAGGAGTTGATCCATTAGCCAAACACCATCAAAAAGTATAGCGTTTCCTAGTCTAATCAGGTGCATCATATAAATTTTTTCATTGCTCCCTGTTCCCGACTCCCGACTCCCGACTCCCGACTCCCGACTCCCGACTCCCGACTCCCGACTCCCGACTCCCGACTCCCGACTCCCGACTCCCGACTCCCTACTCCCTACTCCCCACTCCCTACTCCCCACTCCCTACTCCCTACTCCCTACTTAACACCCCCCCCGAGTGATAAATGCTACGATTGCGACAGAACGAGAACAGTGATCAAACAAAGAAGGAAAAAGTACCGAAATGGTAGAGATAGACAAGTCAATATCCTTTGATGGACGGGATATTAGACTCAAAGTAGGTCTACTTGCCCCTCAGTCTGGTGGTTCAGTAATGATACAGTCGGGGGATACAGCAGTTTTAGTGACAGCAACTCGTGCCCCTGGTCGAGAAGGGGTCGATTTTCTGCCCTTGGTAGTTGACTACGAAGAAAGACTCTACGCAGCAGGTCGGATTCCAGGTGGTTTCCTCAGGCGGGAAGGCCGTCCTCCAGAAAAAGTTATCCTAACTAGCCGTCTCATTGACCGTCCCTTGCGTCCGTTATTTCCCAGTTGGCTACGAGATGATATACAGATTGTAGCAACTACCCTGTCTATGGATGAACAAGTACCGCCAGATGTTTTGGCAGTTACTGGTGCGTCGATTGCTGTGTTGCAGGGCAGCATTCCCTTCTATGGACCAATGGCAGCTGTACGGGTAGGGTTACTCGGGGATGATTTTATGATTAATCCCACCTACAAAGAAATCGAAAACGGCGACTTGGACTTAGTCGTAGCTGGTTCCCCACAAGGGGTAATTATGGTAGAAGCCGGTGCCAATCAATTACCGGAACAAGATATAATCGAAGCCATCGACTTCGGCTACGAAGCGGTACAAGACTTGATCAAAGCCCAGCAAGACCTGCTTGAGGAGTTGGGAATTGACATAGTGATTGGCGAACCCCCAGCCGTAGACTCGAATCTAGAAGAATTTATCCGCGATCGCGCCACTGACAAAATTAAAGCTGTCCTCTCCCAATTTGACCTGGACAAAAACGGTCGGGATGTTGCCTTAGATGAGGTTAAGGACAGTGCTGTCAAAGCAGAAATTGCCCAACTCACAGAAGATGACCCAATCCGTGTAGCGGTTACGGAAAATAGCGCATTAGTCGATAAGCTGTTCAAAAGCCTCACCAAAAAACTGATGCGTACTCAGATTGTGGAAGAGGGAGTGCGCGTAGATGGTCGCAAGCTAGACCAAGTGCGTCCTGTCTCTTGTCAAATCAGTCTATTACCTCAGCGAGTTCATGGTAGCGCTTTGTTCAACCGAGGACTAACCCAAGTCCTATCCACAGTTACCTTGGGAACACCTGGAGATGCCCAAACTCTAGATGACCTTAACCCAGAAGATGAGAAGCGCTATCTGCACCACTACAATTTCCCACCCTTTTCTGTAGGGGAAGTCAAGCCATTGCGATCGCCCGGACGGCGTGAAATTGGTCACGGAGCCTTAGCTGAACGAGCATTAGTGCCAGTGTTGCCCCCTCAACACGAGTTTCCCTATGTGATCCGAGTGGTATCGGAAGTGCTCTCCTCCAATGGTTCCACCTCCATGGGCTCAGTTTGTGGTTCAACTCTGGCCTTGATGGATTCAGGTGTACCCATTACCAAACCCGTTAGTGGTGCAGCCATGGGTTTGATCAAAGAAGGAGAGGAAGTCCGCATTCTCACCGATATTCAAGGTATTGAAGACTTTTTGGGTGACATGGACTTCAAAGTCGCTGGTACCGATACTGGCATCACGGCTTTGCAAATGGACATGAAAATAACTGGTCTGTCCATGGATACGGTAGCCCAGGCCATTGAGCAAGCCAAACCTGCCAGACTGCATATCCTAGAAAAGATGCTGGCGGTGATTGACACACCCTCCACAGACATGTCACCCTTTGCTCCTCGCCTCTTAACCATGAGGATTGATCCAGAGTTCATTGGTACCGTGATTGGTCCAGGGGGTAAGACAATTAAAGGAATTACCGAGCAAACTGGGGCAAAAATCGATATTGAAGATGACGGTACAGTTACCGTATCTGCTATGGATGGGGACAGAGCCACAAAAGCGATCAATATCATCCAAGGCTTAACCCGCAAGCTGCATGAAGGGGATGTCTATGTTGGTCGTGTCACCCGGATTATTCCCATTGGTGCCTTTGTGGAAATACTTCCTGGCAAAGAAGGTATGATTCACATTTCCCAACTAGCTGACTATCGAGTTGGCAAAGTGGAAGATGAGTTAGCGGTAGGAGATGAGGTAGTTGTCAAAATACGGGAAATTGACAACAAGGGTCGTCTTAATTTAACCCGTTTGAACATTCATCCCGACGAAGCTGCGGCAGCACGGGAAGCAGCAGCGTTATAACCTAGCTAGGCTAGCTAGATGATGGTGAAGCGTCAGGAGCAGGGAAGCTTCTCAAGACTGTAGAGAACAGATGTAAGAAGCGTCTGGGGAGTTGGGGGAATAAATTGACCTTACTCTTATGATGCTTCCCTGAACTTACCCTAGGAGTATCGTCTGATCAGCTCAGTGAACAGCAAAAGTTAAACATTTCTGATATTGGCGTAAGTAAAAGCTTTACACTAAATAATGCATTATGGTTTAGAGATGATTTAGTTAAGCTGTGCGCAAAATTGTTATAGCTGGTAATTGGAAAATGAACAAAACTCAAGCGGAAACCGCTGAGTTTTTAAAGGGATTTTTGCCTGAGCTGGAGCAAACTCCCATAGAACGGGAGGTTGTTCTGTGTGCTCCCTTCACCGACTTGGGTGTGATGTCTGAGCATGTACAAAATACTCCTGTACAGATCGGGGCTCAGAATATCCACTGGGAAAATGCTGGAGCCTACACTGGTGAAATTGCTGGTGCAATGCTCAAGGAAATTCGTGTGCGCTATGTCATTGTTGGTCATAGTGAACGGCGTCAATACTTCGGCGAAACTGACGAAACCGTTAATAAACGCCTTCACGCTGCTCAGCGTCACAGTTTGATTCCGATTCTGTGTGTTGGGGAAACTAAAGCACAACGGGATGCTGGTGAAACAGAAGAAATTATTACCAAGCAGTTGGAAAAAGACCTAGTCAACGTTGACCAGCAAAATTTAGTGATTGCTTACGAACCGATCTGGGCAATTGGTACTGGAGACACTTGTGATGCATCAGAAGCGAATCGAATCATTGGATTGATTCGCTCTAAGCTAAAGGAAGCTAATGTCCCAATTCAATATGGTGGCTCCGTCAAACCCAAGAATATTGATGAAATTATGGCTCAATCAGAAATTGATGGAGTACTGGTGGGCGGAGGAAGCTTGGAACCTGCGAGCTTTGCCAGGATTGTCAATTATCAGTAGTTGTAATTAGTCATTGGCTAATTGTTAATTGTTAATTGTTAATTGTTAGTTAGTTAATTGGTTAATTGCAATGGGCAATTTTCAATTCGCAATTAGCCATGATCTATATAGTGATGGATAAAGAAAAATTAACCATCCAGAACTATTCTTTTGAGTGGGGCAAACGAACCTATATCATGGGTATCTTGAACGTTACCCCCGATAGTTTTAGTGATGGCGGAGTATATTACACCCCAGAAGCTGCCTTAAGGCAAGCTCAGGCTCTAGTAGATGCTGGTGCTGATATTATCGATATTGGTGGTCAATCGACTCGACCTGGTGCCGAGCAAATTTCCCTAGGGGAGGAACTCAAACGAGTCGTGCCTGTGGTAGAGGCAATGCGTTCAGTGGTGAAGATACCGATTTCTGTCGATACCACTAGAGCATCTGTGGCTAAGGCTGCGGTAGAAGCTGGTGCGGATATGGTCAATGATATTTCCGGTGGCACATTTGACCCAGACATGTTGCCAGTCGTAGCCCAGTTGGGGGTACCCATTGTGTTAATGCATATCCGAGGCACCCCCGTTTCCATGCAAAAACTAACTGACTATAAAGACTTAATTGGGGAAATCTATAGCTTCCTGGAGGAGCAGGTCAATGCCGCAATCGCAGAAGGAATTAAGCGATCGCATATTATTATTGACCCAGGCATTGGTTTTGCCAAAACCGCTGAGCAAAGTGTAGAGATTCTGCGGCAACTCCCTAGGTTTGATGCCCTTGGTGTACCGATGTTAGTAGGAGTATCTCGCAAAAGCTTTATTGGACGCATCATCAATCAACCAGACCCCAATGGTCGAATTTGGGGAACTGCTGCGGCTTGTTGCAGTGCCATTGCCGGTTCAGCAGACATCCTGCGGGTACACGATGTTAGCGAGCTCCTCGATGTCTGCCGTGTTGCTGATGCGATTTGGCGTGTGTAATGATTCAGCCGTCAGCTATCAGCTATCAGCGTGTCGCGTATCAGCTAATGGGCATAGCGCATATGCTTTGATGGGCTTTTCCCGAGAGTTTCAATGCCCTAATTACTATGACCCACAGATTCAGTTTGAAGCAAATCAGTCATAGCTTCGCTCAGTGCTTTTGGATCCATAAAGACGACTTTAGAATTGCTGCTTTCACCTAATTTTTCATTGGCTTCTACATAGCGTTGAGCGATCAAGAACTGTAGGACTTTCTGAGTATTAGCTTCCTCTTCAAGAGCTTTGGAGATCATTTGGATCGACTCCACTGTACCTTCAGCCTGTAAAATTTTGGCTTGTTTCTCACTCTTAGCAGCTCGCTCCTTCTCTAGGGCATCGATAATGGTCTGGGGTGGTTTAATCTCTTGCACCTCAACCCGCATGACCTTGACGCCCCAATCAGCAGAGGCATCATCTAGTTGTTGTAGTAAGGTCTGATTGATTCTGTCTCGAGAGGCATAAGTCTCGTCTAGTTCCAACTGACCAATGGTAGAACGCAGGGTAGTCATAACTAAATTTTCAATTGCCTCATGAACATTGTCTACAGCATAATAAGCTTTGTACATATCTAAAATTTGCCAATACACGATGGCATCGACTTCTACCTGCACGTTATCTTTGGTGATTGCCTGCTGGGGTTCAATGTCTAAAATCTGCTCACGGGTACTATCTTCTACGGCAATCTTGTCTATAAATGGAACTACATTGAAGTTAAGACCAGGCTCTAGTTTTTTACGATACTTACCAAAGCGTTCTACTAGAGCTTCATTTCCCTCTTGGACAACTTTTGTCGTACCGACGCTGTATCCAAAAGCTACTAAAACAATTGGGGCGAGTATGCTAAGAAGGATATCCATAGTGTTTAAGATCCTTTTAGGAGAATAATCAATTTGATGTTGCGGCTAGCATTTGCTAGAACTAACTTTATCAATAGAAGAGCACAAAATGTGTGTATAGATAACTTTCACTCTAGCGACCCCTCGGTTGACTGTCAAAGCTGTTATCAAAACTACGGAGAACCTAACTTCTGTGGATGAGGGGTATTACCCTCACCATTACCCTCACCTATAGTTAGAAACTGATAAGACAACAAAGGGAAGATCCGCAAGAACTAAAAAATTAGGTTATCAAAGTCGATTTGGTGTAACCATTCAGCCGTGAGCCAAGGCCAAAGGCTGATAGATGATAACTGATAGCTGATAGCTGATAGCTGATTGCTGAATGCTTACGATTTGGTACTAGTCAGTTTTTTCAGCAGCAGATGGCTTGTCTTCTTCAGCCTTGTCCTGATTAACCAGCCATTCTGAGAGGGGGCGTGAGACCGCATACTGAAAGTCCACTGGTACTAACAGCACCTCCGACTGCTCAGATTTGGAATCCAGTGGTAAGACTTGAGCATATAGGAAACTGCGAGTAAAGTCCAAGTTGCCTAAGATCAGCCTCGGACTGTCCTGATTTTTCAGTTTCACTGTTATAGTTGCTGAGGGCTTGTCCAATCCATACTCTGGAAGTTGGTCAGGGCTAACCGTCAGAATGCGATCGCTTTTCCCCTGAGCCAGCAAGTTCAACAAAAAGGAAACAACCGCATCACTAGCTGTCGCCTCTTTGGGCTTTTTCATCCGCCAACCCGATTCTGGCTCACTGGCTCGCTCAAATACTAACGTCTTGTCATCACTATTAACAGTAAACGATTGAATCTCGTCTTGAGTGAAATTAAATATAGGTTTTTTAGGGGTTTTAGCAGCTTCTCGCTTTTGAGAACCCTGAATTTCATAAATATATACACCTCCCCCCAGGAGGATGGCAGAAATGACTAAAATCAGAGTTGTCCGTTGTAGTTTCATGGGAGTGAACTGCATCGATCTAAACACAGCTTAATACTTTATAGGGATTCTCAATTGGGTGAGGTACCCCTCCCTTGGGGGTGCGCGGCAGTAGGGAGTAGGGAGTAGGGAGTAGGGAGTAGGGAGTAGGGAGTAGGGAGTAGGGAGTAGGGAGTAGGGAGTAGGGAACAGGGAACAGGAACCCACCCCTAACCCCCTCATAAGGGTAGGTTTTTTACAAAGGGGCGAGTAGGTACTTTGATTACGTAGAAATTCCTCAAAATATGTATCAAACTACACAATAGTTTCCGGGAGAATTCTCCCCATTTCCCGCTTTTCCCGATTCCCGACTCCCGATTCCCGACTCCCGATTCCCGACTCCCGACCCAAATGTAAAAAACCTACCCCTGTGAGCCCCTAACCCCTCCCAGGAGGGGAAAAGAGGGAACAGGGAGAAAATCCTGTTTACCTCACAAATATGAGAAACGCTATAGCTAGATCTAGCGAAGTGTCTGGGAAATTGCTAAGTAGTGGGACATCAATCAACGCGCTCTGTGTAAACAATTATGAAAACTCCGATCCAAAAAACACTGGTATGGCTATTGGGTGGTATAAGTATCTCAGCGGTAATCGCGCCAGCCTTGGGATTAGATACATCAATCTCAGAAGCTGGTATTAATGTCTATCGGTTACACCAACCTCCCTATAATTTAACCGGTCGCAAAATTGCCATTGGGCAAGTGGAAATTGGTAGACCTGGGTTATTTGGTAAGGATAAGGCCGCTATCAAGAATCGGACAGTAACTCCTGCGGGAGTATTTTATCGCAACACCCCCGCAAAACCTAATACCCATGTTGATGAACATGCGGCTATGGTAGCAGCTGTGATGGTTAGTCGAGACAAAGCTTTGCGGGGAGTAGCACCTGATGCAAAACTCTACGCTTCAGCAGTTGGCTCCCTGTCTAGGAGTGGACAACCAGAAGAGTGCCTGGCGGCTCAGCATATTGCTCAGCAAAATGGCTCAGATGTGCGGGCAATTAATTTTAGTTTTGGTGAATCCCTACAGCGGGACCCGAGGGAGGAAGCGGTGCTGGATGGCAATGCGCTGTTAACTCTATGTATCGATTGGTCAGCTAGGGTGCATGATGTCTTGTATGTGATTGCTGGCAACCAAGGGAAAGGGGGCATTCCGATCCCAACAGATAATTTTAATGGTATCAATGCAGCATACACAGCCAAGCGTCAGGGAGTTTTTAATAAGGTAGACTTTGCTAACTTGAGTGCTTTACCAGTTGGCATTGGTCGTCGTCTGATTCGGCAAGAAATTAATGTTGGTTCCCGCCGCTCGATTAATTTGGTAGCTCCTGGCAACAAGATATCGTTGTATGACCTCAAAGGTAAAGTGACTCAGGTCAGTGGTACCAGTTTTGCTGCTCCCCATATCACTGGTGCTGTAGCATTGCTACAGGAATTTGGTGATTCCGCTTTGCGCAAGCTGCGCTCAAGACAACAAAAACTATTCTTGATGCAGTCCCTCAGGGCGGAAACCCCCAATACCGGGCTGCATCGCTTGTGGATGAATTGGAGTACAGATTCCCGACGCCATGAAGTGATGAAGGCAGTGTTGCTTAATTCTGCTGACAAAATCCAAGATCTCGGTGATGGGATGCTACTAGGGATGAGTCGGACGATTCGCGCAAAGGATAATCACCACTGGTTAGAGTCTGATGCTTACCAAGACCCTAAAATTCCTCTGGATATGCAGATGGGGACAGGACATCTAAATGGGTTTCGAGCTTACCAGCAATTTAAACTAGGCCAATGGAGTCCCAGTGGCATTGGAGTGCCACCAGTGGGTTGGGATTACCGTGCTGTGGAGAAATCATCTTATCGGGACTATGTGTTGACAAAACCCCTAGCAGAAGGAAGTTTTATCTCCTTGACTCTGGCTTGGGACCGTTTGGTGGAGTTAGAGGATGAGAATAATAATGATGCTTATGATTTTGGGGAGAGTTTTCGCGATCGCGGTTTGAATAATCTTGACCTCTATTTAATGCCAGTGGGAGAAGAGGACATTACCAAAAGTGTCTGTGCTTCTATCAGTGAAGCGGATGCTGTGGAACATATTTTCTGCCAAGTCCCTGCTCAGGGTCGCTACAAAATTCGGGTTCAGTATCAACAACAGGTTAATCAGCCGTCTCAAGCTTATGCTTTGGCTTGGTGGACAGTTCCAGATCCCCAATGAGAAGCAAGATGGAGAAGATAGGGAAAGTTGGAAACTTTACTCACATCCGGGAAACTCATGAATTTTCTCAAATTTTACTCATCAACATTACAAAAAAAACAATAATAAACCAACTAAAGTAGGAATGGTAGTTGATTCAGAGTCAGAAGCAATGGAAGCAGAGTTTTACTACCGAGGAATAGATAAAATTCGTCAAGGAGACTTGAACGAAGCAATTGAGGAATTTGACAAAGCCTTAGAGATTAATCCGAACTTCGCCGAAGCCTACTATAAACGAGCTATGGCTCGCTTTGACTTAGGGGATAAACAAGGGGCGATCGCTGATTATACTAAGGCTTTACAAATCAATTCTGAAAGTATTGAAGTTTATTTCGGGCGAGGTTTGGCTCGATTGGCACTCGGAGATGCCACTGGAGCAATAGAAGATGCCAATCAAATACTTAAAATTAATCCTAACCAGCCTGCTGCTTGTAAGCTTCAAGGTAGTGCCTACCGTAAGTTAGGAGATAATCAGGCTGCGATCGCATCATTTAAACAAGCAGCTCAGCTCTACCTAGATCAAAAGGATAAATTAAATTGTCGTCGTTGTCTTGATAGTATCAATCAAATTCAACAACAGCAAATACTAGCTTTGGGTGGAGCGCAGACTAAAGATTTCTGTCATCAAGCAATAAATAAAGTTAACACAGGCAAATACCGAGAAGCCTTGGAGGATTTCAACTGGCTGCTTGAGGTTGACCCAAAAAATGCTCAAGCTTATTGCTATCGAGGTATTGTTCACTGCAAACTCCGTGATTACAGGAGAGCCATTCAAGACCTTGGTCAAGCTATGGAACTAAATCCCCAAGATGCTCAGGTCCGTTACCATCGAGGATTAGTCCGCATTGAACTGGGAGATTACCGGGGAGCTATTGATGACTTGACCAAGTTACTACAAAGCAATCCGGAAAATCGGGATGTCTTGATTCATCGGGGTAATGCCTATATCCAGATGGGAGACTATCGGCAAGCCATCGAAGATTATTCCCGAGTTATTACTCTTAAACCCAATGATGCTCAATCATATCGTTATCGGGCAACCGCTCGTGAAAAGTTTGAGGATCTACGGGGAGCATTTGAAGATTATCAACAAGCGGCAAACCTGTATTTCGATCAACAAGACTGGACTAATTATCGGAAACTGCTCGATAAACTCAAACAGCTACAGCCATTACAACTGACCGAGGGGTCGAGGAATCGAGAATCACAAGTACCATCAAATACTAAACCTAGTAGGGAGTTGCAACAAAGATTACTGAGACTGGTAGGAGGACAATCGGATATCGCAACACGCCTACTTGACTTGGCTAAAGGAAAATACCCAGGAATGCCAGAAAAGTGGTATTGGGAGAAAGTGATCAAGGATTTAGAACGATAGTGCTATAGTAATTTAACTATGGATAAGACTAGCGACAAGAATCATATGCGCTACGTGCAGGCTACGCCAACAGCTATCAGCTATCAGCTATTCCGATTGCTTCAATGGCAGCTTCTAATGCGATCGCAATATGAGTCCAATGGGTTCCGCCCTGACAAAACACAATATAAGGCTCCTTTAAAGGACCATCTGCAGAAAATTCTGAAGTACTGCCATCAATAAAAGTCCCCCCAGCCATAACTAACTGACTCTCATAACCCGGCATTGCTGCTGGCACAGGGTCGAGGTAGGAACCTATCGGGGAATGCCGTTGTATCCCTCGACAGAAAGCAATTAATTTTTCCGGTGAACCCAACTCAACTGCTTGAATCACATCCCGACGGGGTACCATCGGTGGGGGATTGACAGGATAACCCAGTTCTGAAAGAGTATGAGCGATTAAATGACTCCCTTTGAGGGCTTCACCAACCATTTGGGGAGCTAGGAATAATCCTTGAAACAGCAATCGATTCTGATCGAAAGTCGCCCCACCTGAACTACCAATCCCTGGAGCAGTCAGACGACAGGTCGCCGCTTCAACTAAGTCAGCTTTTCCAGCGACATAGCCTCCAGCAGTAGCAATCGTTCCCCCAGGATTTTTAATCAAGGAACCCGCCATCAAATCTGCTCCTACTGCTGTTGGTTCTCGCTCTTCTACAAATTCCCCGTAACAGTTATCGACAAAACAGATAGTATCAGGATTTTGTTGTTTGACAAGCTTGACAATTTTTTCGATTTCTGATATTGAAAGACTCTTTCGCCAAGAATACCCACAGGAACGCTGAATGAAAACCAGGCGGGTATTCTCTCCTACCGCTGTTGCCAAGGCTGACCAATCTAAACTTCCCTCACTAGTTAGGGACAACTGGCGGTAACGAATCCCAAATTCTAGTAGGGAACCTTGACCATCACCTCGTAAACCAATCACCTCTTCCAAGGTATCGTAAGGGGCACCGGCAATCGCTAGCATTTCATCACCAGGACGCAATACCCCAAACAGGCAAGATGCGATCGCATGGGTTCCGGATACAAATTGTACGCGAACAGCCGCAGATTCAGCTCCCATGACATCAGCAAATACCTGATCGAGAGTTTTCCGTCCTAAATCATCATGTCCATAGCCTGAAACACTAGCAAAGTGATGCACTCCTACACGATGTGCTCGAAAAGAATTCAGTACCTTTTTGAGATTTTGCTTGACGGCGGTGTCAATACCATAAAAGATCGGAAATAGTGCTTTTTCTGCTGCTTGCAGCCTTTGAGAGCTGTTCATTCCCAAAATTCGCGCCTCGAAATTTTAGATCAAAGAGAGCGGGTTATTACAATTTGTATCCTATTAGACTTACTGCATGACAATTGCTACTTCAGATAATCATCGTTTAGATTGGGTCGTTATTACCTATATGGCCTTTATTCACCTAACAGCGCTGTTTGCCTTACTTCCGAGCAACTTTAACTGGACAGCAGTAGGCTTAATGATCTTTTTCCACTGGGTGACAGGGGGCTTGGGGGTAACTCTGGGATGGCATCGCTTAGTGACCCACCGCAGTTTTCAGACACCCAAGTGGTTAGAATACTTCCTAGTTTTCTGTGGTACCATTTCCTGTCAAGGAGGAGTGATCCATTGGGTAGGACTACATCGCATCCATCATTTGCACTCTGACACCCAACCGGATCCTCATGACTCCCATCAAGGCTTTTGGTGGAGTCACATGGCTTGGATGTTGCATAAAATTCCTGCTGATGAGCAAATTTCTAAATTCACTAAAGATATTTCTGGAGATCGGGTTTATCAGTTTTTGGACAAGTATTTTGTGCTTGTTCAAGTGGTTCTAGGACTGTTGCTCTATGCCATCGGTGGTTGGCCATTTGTAGTGTGGGGGATTTTTGTGCGGCTAGTACTGGTGTTTCACTGTACCTGGTTTGTCAACAGTGCTACTCACAAATTTGGTTATCGCACCTATGAGTCTAATGATTGCTCAAAAAACTGCTGGTGGGTAGCCCTACTAACCTATGGCGAAGGCTGGCACAACAATCACCATGCCTATCAGTATTCTGCAAGGCATGGGATGAAATGGTGGGAAATTGACCTGACTTGGATGACGATTCAGTTCCTACAACAGCTGGGTTTAGCCAAAAACGTGAAACTGATTAGTCCTGAACAGACCTAAGTTTCCCTAGGGTGGTACCTTGAGTGCTACCCTACTAGTTCCCAAGCTAAACAGTTATGAGGGCTGAGTGCTCAACCCTCCTGACTAGCAGAGTATAGCCAAGTTTCAACAGTGCAAGCACCAGGAATTTATCCTTTCTAGTCAGGACTCATGACTCTAGCACTCAGATCCAGGTAGTTTCTCGGAAAATTAGTAAATCTTAAAATTTATTAGCTTTTGTTTACAACAAACGTAAAGTCTGCCTTTATAATCGTATAAGTATTGTTACTATTCTAAAATAGTTCTTATCGAACGTTAACGGATACACCTTAGCAACAACTCCTTAGTGATGCCCCGGATACTGGTCATCGATGACGACCCCGCAATTTCAGAATTAGTCACCATCAATTTGGAGATGGCTGGCTACGATGTTAGTCAAGCAATGGATGGCATCAAGGGTCAGGCTCTAGCTCTGCAACTGCAGCCAGACCTGATTATGCTAGACTTGATGCTACCCAAGGTAGATGGTTTCACCGTCTGCCAACGATTACGTCGGGATGAACGCACTTCCGATATTCCAGTATTGATGTTGACTGCCCTAGGTCAAACCCAAGATAAGGTAGAAGGCTTTAATGCTGGTGCCGATGATTATCTCACCAAACCCTTTGAACTCGAAGAAATGCTGGCGCGAGTGCGAGCATTACTACGGCGCACAGACCGAATTCCCCAAGCTGCTAAGCATACAGAAATCCTGAACTATGGTCCTTTGACCCTGGTTCCAGAAAGGTTTGAGGCGATTTGGTTTGATAAAACCGTGAAACTGACCCATCTGGAGTTTGAACTACTGCACTGTTTACTGCAGCGGCATGGTCAAACTGTTTCTCCCAGCGAAATCCTTAAAGAGGTTTGGGGGTATGACCCTGACGATGATATCGAAACAATTCGAGTGCATATTCGTCACCTGAGAACCAAGCTAGAACCTGATCCCCGCCATCCTAAGTACATCAAAACGGTTTATGGAGCAGGTTATTGCTTAGAGTTACCTAATACAGAAAAGACCCTAGAAGTGAATTCGGCGACTGCCTAGGATGAACTTGGTGATGTCAGAGCTACTACAAATCTATTTTCTGAAGCTAGAGGGGAAAGCCCCCGCCCTTAAGGCGGGGGTAAGCTTTATCGCCGTTAGTCAGTTGGCTACATCTCATCAAAAATTAATCAACTTCTAGGGAGCCAAGGCATTGCCCCGCAACAAGCTACCAATTGTCTTCGCTGTAATCTTCATTTGGATAAGAGGATTAGCAGGTACAACGGTTTTGTAGAGATAGCTATCGAAGGTCAGCCGCTGCACATCCTTGTCAGCGCACATCTCTACAAAGGCTTCCCGGCTAGCATCGGAGTTATAGAAAACTCGTTGTAGAATATCTAGGACTTTGTAGGTCATGCCGTATTTCTTATCCCAGCGCTTCAGGTAAAGCTTGAGGTCATTCTCTGTGGGGATACGGCTACCGCTGTTAGAGGTTTCCACAATGGTTTCAGCACACATGCGAGCTGATTTAGCCGCAAAGTAAATGCCTTCCCCAGAGGATTTAGTGACTGTTCCAGCAGCATCACCTACCAAAGCTACCCGACCAACTACACGTCTAGGTCTAGGATGCTCAGGAATCGGATGGGCTTCCACTTTGATAATTTTCCCACCCACAAGTTTCTTAGCCGCACGGGCACGAATCCCTGCTTGTAGCTTTTTGATCAGGGCTTGGTTGACCCTCATAGTGCCGGTACCAACAGCAACGTGGTCGTATTTAGGGAAGACCCAGGCGTAGAAATCAGGAGAGACATCATTACCCACATACATTTCTGCCAGGTCTTGGTAGTAATTCATCATGTTATCTGGCAGACTGATTCGCTCTTGGAACGCGATCGCATAATTGTAATCCCCAGCATCAATTGCTTTGGCAACCCGGGAATTTGCCCCATCAGCTCCAATTACCACATCTACTTTCAAGGTTTTGTGGGTTCCCTTGACACTGCCATCAGAATGGTCAGAATAATAGATGGTATAGGGTTGAGAGTTACTGGTGGGAATATCGAGTTTATAAACGGTGCCATTAATTAAGTTAGCCCCCAACTCAGCCGCACGATTGCGCATGAACCCATCAAGCACCTCGCGACGGCACATTCCAATATATTCGTTTTGCTTTTCTATATGGATATCAACTTCAATATCAGACGGTGAGATCATCTTCATGTTTCTCACTTGCCGGTCAATAATTTCTGGTGGCAGGTCAAACTCACTCACCATACATAGTGGAATCGCACCACCACAGGGCTTAGCATTGTCCAGCTTACGCTCAAACAAATAGGTTTCGATTCCTGCTTTAGCTAACGTCTCGGCAGCAGAAGAGCCTGCTGGTCCCGAACCAACTACTGCAACCCTTAGTGCTGGCATGTTTTCTCCCATGGTTTTTTAAGCTACGGAATGAATCCTATCACGGACTTTCCTGTCATCTGAACCTTCCCTAATATTTGGGGTCAAGTTGCAATACACCTTAACAAAAGTCCGTAACATTACTTAACAAGTCCTGCTGTGATTGGTCATTTTCATCGTTACTGGTTAATTGTTAAGGTTAATTATTAATTGTTAATTATTGTGCAATTGTTAGGAATTGTTATTGTTAATGGTTAATTCTTAATTATTAGACCTTTATTAAACTTGTTGGAAAAACAAATCTTAAGAGAAAATATCGATAGTGTAGGCAACTCGGTAAAGTAATACCAATTCGTAAAAGTAGGACTACAGATGCAGATGGTCCGAGAGTCGAGTTTTGGAACTACTGAATTTAGCGTTTCAGTTTCTTCCGTGCCTGCTGACGTAGCTTCAGGGCATTCCGGTGGTTAGGTTCAATCTGGAGTGCCTTATTTAAAGAAGTGATTGCCTGATTAAAGCGTCCTAGTGTTATCTGAGCTTCCCCCTTAATCATCCAAGCCTCTGCCAAATCTCGTTGAAGTGCGATCGCTTTCTCCAAAGCCGTAATCGCCTCAACAGAACGACCCAACTTTTGGAGGGTTATTCCCTGTGAAAGCCAAGCTTCCGTTAAATCTGGCTTAAGGGTAAGGGCTTGGTTATAGAGTCTGAGGGCTTCTACAGACCGTTGCTGTTGGTCAAGGGCTTGACCAAGGCTCCACACAGCTTCTGGGTAGTTAGGTTTGAAATATAAGGCATCATTACAAGCAACAACTGCCATCTCCGGCTGTTGGAGTTTATTCAGACTGTAGCATCTGCCCCAATAGGCTTCCGCAAAATCTGCTTTTTTAGCGATCGCTTGGTCGTATAGTTTTAGAGCTTCCTGGTACTGTCGAGATTTCCGCAATTGGTCAGCTTCGTCTAAAAGTTGCTCCGCTGTGACCTTAGCCTCAGTACTATAGTCAGTCTTATATTCAGTGATATAGTCAGCCTTATAGTCAGTATTTTCACCAGTTGCTTGGGCAGATAGAAAAGTTTTCAACAGCACCAAGCCCACCCCCAAGATAGTTATCGATACAGTAATTAAGCCCAACTTCACCAATCGTTGCGGAATAGATAGTGTTGTCCGGTTAGTTGCTGAACCTCTCGAATGTTCGGTGATGTCAAGTTGAGGCGTAGTTCTACTTTGACTCCTGGTGATCATTGACGAGGGGACTGTAGTGTTTGCTAGCTTCCTAATGTCGGGAATTGGGAGTTCCATCCCAGACTGGCTTTCACCGGTAATTTCCTGAGTAGGGATTTCTTCCTCAGCTAATGACAACAGTTGCTGTCTTGGTAAACTAGCCAGTACCTCTAGAGCCTCAGCTGCTGTCTGATAGCGGTCACGGAAATCATAGCGCACCATAATGTCAAGAATATGGGCCAACTCTGGGCTAACCTGCTTTGCGTAGTGTTGCCAATCAATTTCACTAGTTGTGGGATTTTCCTTCAAGTTTTTGGGATGAACCCCAGTTAATGCCTGGATACCAACCATCCCGACAGCATAGATATCACTGCTAAAGCGGGGCCTTCCTGCCAATTGCTCATGGGGCATATAGCCCTGGGTGCCTATAGAAACCGTTAAATGAGTTTCCCCAGTTTCAGGATTAATGTTTTGGCTACTGACTTGCTTAACAGCACCAAAGTCAATCAGCACGATTTTGTCGTCCCCTTGGCGGCGGATCAGGTTAGAGGGCTTAATATCCCGGTGGATAATCTGTTGTTGATGGACAAAGGCCAATACCTGTAGAATATCTATTAATAAAGCAATCACTCGCTCTTGTGAACACGGATGACCCTTGACAAGTTCTCGATTCAAAGGTTGTCCTTCAATCAATTCCTGAACCAGATAAAACTGCTGATCTTCCTCAAAATGCGCCAGTAGGCGGGGGATCTGGTCATGATTACCTAGCTGGTAGAGAAATCGAGCTTCTCTATCGAAAAGGCGTCTTGCCATTTGCAGCGTTGCCGTCTGTTCGGTTTGGGGCAAAAGATGTTTAACCACACATTGGGGTTGATTTGGCAAATGTATATCTTGTGCCAGGAAAGTTCGACCAAACCCACCAGCTCCCAGTTGGTTGATAATTTTGTAGCGTCCGCCTACTAGGGCTTTTGCGGGTTTTGTCTCTCCAGATAAGGGGCTCATCGAGGGGTTAGTGATGACTACCTAATTATGATTCCAAATTTAGCTAATATACCATTGATTTGGATCCTAGAGCTAGTTAGATCACAAAGAAAGTTAACATTACCGATTGTTGAATTCGCCCTCAACTTCCTCAACGTTAACTTTTTCCTTGACTATCGGACATTAATAGACTTGTCCCTTAATAAGGGAAAGTAAGGATAAGTGACTCAAATGAGGGAGTAAGCTGTCACCCATTTAAATTGTGAATGGGGGCTGATGGGGGGATGGTCAGATGGGGAGATGGTCAGAGGGTAGACCGGCTTTTGCACAAGTGGCTCCATGGGAAATTTCAATAGAGCTCTGCGGAAAATACTCAATACCTCTGTGCAACTAGCTCTAAAAACGCGATCGCCAATTTCAATTACCAGTCAGTTTCTAGCTAAAAATAGGTACTTGAGCTAATTGATGTTAATAAATCAGCCTTTTTTTTTAAGAGGGTTATACTCATTGTTTATTTCGACAAAAAAAGCAATCAATTATTATAACGCCATTATATTGGGGGTATTAGTGCCCCAAATCTTAATCTCACTAACCAAAAAATACTGCTAATTATCTGTTCATACTTCCTGGGATTCTTTATCGATGATGTTTTGACAAACATCAGATGCACCCATCACCAACCAAGATGCGCTGCTCTACATGGATTTGAAATTGACCATAGCTGAACAAAATCCCATCAGAGTGCATAATACCCCATAAGACCAGTATTAAACCAGCCTTAAAACCCCCTACCCCCTTTTAAAATTACCAGTTCGTCGAGTATGCTATGGCTATAGCCTTTTGCCAGGAAAGTAGCTTGGTCGCAAGACAAGCGGTTGCTGAGGTCTACTTTCTGAGATCTTCTTCTAAAAGTCGTGCAAGCGATGCAGCGCGGTCTTGAGGGTTTCCCCAATGAGCGACTGCATCAAGACAAAGCGTAAAAAGTACGGCTGGCGATCGCCTTTTAGCTCTTAGCTCAGAGATTACCTCTGGGAGGATGTATGTCAGTCGATCAAATCATTACCTGAAACCAGTATTTCCCGACCAGACGTTTATAGAAGCAAACGTTTATAACTTAATCCAAGACTACCAACCGGATAATGCCAGCAAACTTTGGTCATTACTAGATTTCCATCTATGGTATAAAGAATTTATTTCATGAATACATCTGTCTCAGTAGTTATCACCACCTTTAATAAAGCCCAGTACCTCGAACAATCAGTAAAGAGTGTACTAGCGCAAACATTTTACCAGATTGAATGCATTATTGTAGATGATGGCTCTACCGATAATACCCGCAAAGTTGCTGATCAGTTAGTCCACTACCACCCACAGATACAGTACTTTTATAAAGACAATGGAGGTATATCATCTGCTCGTAATTTTGGCGCTGATAAAGCCACTGGAGAATGGATTCAATTCTTAGATGCTGATGATTGGATTCATGAAGATAAGATCAGATTCCAATTGAGCTGTTTAGAGGGAACTGGTGATAATGGTGATAATATAGTATTTTACTCAGACTATGAACGGGTCTATGTTGATCAAAACGAAAACATTATTGAAACCAAGCCTAATCCTGTTGGTTCTATCACCAAAGAACAGCTAATCCAACGACTACTAATCTGTCCAGATTTTCTGGCAGACTCTCCTTTTCCCTTGTTACAGCAATCGATGCTGTTCAAGAAAAAACTCTTAGACCAGAGGAATTTTGATACTCGCTTGAAAGCCTGTGAGGATCGAGAATGGGTATTAGAACTTCTGCAACGGAACGTCAGATTTATCCATACTCCAATCATCGGAGCCTATTATAGAAAACACCGCTTCAATCTCACCGATAATAGCTCACTGATGCGGGAGTCTTACATTAAGTATTTTGAAATTGTCTTGACAAATCACCAAAAATTAGTTAGCTTATGCCAGAAAAGTATTAAGTATTTGATAGAAAAAAGTTTTGAGGAAAAAGACCAGGAAAGTTTTCCCAGATTAGCTAAATTAGTGGAATTACCAGTGTATCTGCTCAATGGCAAAATTAAAGTTAATCATCGTTGGTTATTAAATTTACTTTATTGGCTCAGAACGATGATACCAAACTTTTTACTATACGAAAGATACCGAGGGCCCCGTTCTCGTAAACTTTTATCCATCATTAGCCGTCGGTCTTAGCATATGGGATAAACCTCCCGTTGCGTAGAATCAGGCTCAGGATAAATCCTAGAGAGCATCCTGATTAAATTCCTGATTAAATTCCTCCTGTCAACAGCAGCAAGACTGTTTGAAATAGCCCCACCATCACTCCTAAAATACCCCCTAAATTCACAATAGCTTGTAATTCACTTTTCACTAAAGTCTGAATCGTGATTTCCATATCTTTTGGAGAAGTAGCGTTTACCCGTTCAACAATCACCTCATCAATAGATAAAATCGGAATCACTTCAGTCATAATTTTTTCCAAATCCTCCTCCAGGTAGCGCTCTATAACCAAGGCGAGTTCCTTGCTAATCATTGCCAAGGATGTAGTCATAATTGCTGACTCTCGGAGCCGATTAACAATTAACACAGACACCTTTTCCCAGTCAATAGATTGATTTAATCCTTGTATAAATCCAGCACCCCCCTCTTGAATATAAGCACGCACCGAATCCCGCAGAGTTTTCCGTAACTGTCTCACTGTTGACAAAGGCAGATTTTGCAATGAGACATTTTGCAACCATTCCCGCAAGCGATCGCGAGTTCCTAGAGCCACAATTAACTCTTCGATGCGAGCATTAGTCGCTTCTTTCTCGTCAAGGCAAAAGCTTCGCAGGCGGATCAAAGCATTGCGCAGACCAAATAAATTTGCCACCACCCAGTATGTCCCACTAGACTTTTCCCGAAAGTCTTCATCAATGATTTGAATGTTGCGGTCAGTTAGGAAATCAATAACTGCCTGTCGCAAAATATCTGGAGGGAGTACTACTTTTAAGATCCACTCAGAAAGCTTCCGAGCTTGTTCTTGATCCAGTTTAAACTCCAATAAAATCTGGTCAAAAACATGGTTAAGTTGGGCTTCTAGGAAATCCTTACGACGAGCTAAGACTTTGAGCATACGTGGCAACGATTCCCCGATCAAGTCTCGGAGAATCCCAGCAAGAATATGAGCTGTTTTCTGTTGCTTATCCGACCGGACTTGATCTAGCGCTAAGTTTAATAGCCACAAGATCGCTGCTTCCACACGTTCAGTATGCAGCAGACGCTTTGCCAGACGCTGTAACTCTGTTGGCGTCAGCAGAGACCCCATAATAGTGTCAGCCACTCGCTTAGCCAGCCGTTCCTGGTTGCGGGGAATTAAACCTGGTGTAAAAGGTAGCTGACGCTTACCGATGTAAATTGGTCTGTAGGGACGGAACAACATTTTGATGGCTAAATCATTGGTGAAATAGCCAATAATTCCCCCAGCTATAGGAGGAACAAACAACAAGAACAAGTTAAACAGATCCAAAACAAAAATCGAGTTGTGTAGAACTTAAAAAGCAGGTAATCTGCAAGTTTAAAGTATGATGGATAAAGTCAGAAGTGTACAATAGTTATAGCATTTCTTAAATAGGTGAGGTACCCCGCCCTTGGGGGAGTAGGGAATAGGGAATAGGGAATAGGGAATAGGGAACAGCGAATATGGAATAGGGAATAGGGAACAGCGAATATGGAAAAAATCCTGTCTACCTCATTACTATAAAAACCGCTATATATGGCTGCGGTTCCTTAACAATTAGTAGGTTTGAGGATTAATTTAAAGATGCACCATCCCTCACCTTTATCCTTGCTGCCTTTACACTTACTATCTTCATCTTTTATACTTCAAGAATTGATTTCATGCCCAATATCTATTGTAGGCTTTTTCCAAAAGTGACATCCTCCCACACTAAACCCTAACGGGATATAATACACATTGCCGTTGATGGCACGGTTCGTTTTCTTTTTGTTTAAACCATGACTGAAGTACCACCAGGCTCTCCTGAAAGTCACCCTCAAACCAATTCAGAACAGATAAATGCTGAAGATTTATTAAACTTACTGCGGCGCAAAGAACGCAACTGGGTGGAGTGGGGTAAAGCCTGTCAGCAGCTACAAAAAGCTGGCTACAGTTCTCAGGTAATTTTTGAAGAAACTGGGTTTGAGCCAATTCAACAGAATCAAGTGATGGTGGCATCTCAGGTTTACACAAGTTTGATTACAGTGGGGGTGTCCGATGAAGTGCGATCGCGTTTTGAGACTAGCGGTAGCGATTCCCTGTACGAGTTGCGGATTCTCACCCAAGAAGAACGAGCTGCTGCTGCTGAATTTCTCGTTGCTAGAAACTTGAACTCCGAAGGAGCCCATGAAGTTGCCAAAGCAATCAAGACCTTTTCCCGCAGAAGCCGTCCACCGGAGGGATTCACCAATCATCCTGGTGATGCTGTTGCCTATCAGTATTGGAAACTTGCCAAACAACACAATGATTTGCAAGAACGTTCTCGTTTGATTGCTCGAGGCTTGATGTTTGCTCATACTCAACAAGCCCGGCAACAAATCGAAGAATTACTCACAGGAATCTTTGGTAGCACTCAGCGTCCAGCTCCCAGATTACCCATATACCGCCTCGAAGCTGAAGAAGATTTACCCCGCTTGCTTCCCGTAGTAGGATCCTTACCCCTGACAATAGCTGATCTCAACCAGGTTCCTAAAACTGACTATACCGGTGCTTTCAGTATAGTTAAAGGGCTTCGAGAGCAGACCTTCGTCGCAATACCCGGCTGGCAGGTAGTTTTGAAGGCACAAGATCCAGTAGTGATTTTGTGTAACAGTAATCAGCTCCCTATTCAACAGAATAACAAACCTGAAGAGATTTTGCTTATTATTGACCGCTCACAGCAGCAGTGGGATGGGGACAGCTACTTTTTGGTTGAAGAATCAGGACAGTTGGAGATTAAGTGGTTTCCAGATTCTCCTGATATTAGTTTTTTGGGACGCCTCATCCTAGTATTACGACCGAAAAAAATTCTGGATGAAGCCTTGAGTCAAGATGTCTGGCAAATTGATGAGTAATTAGTCATTAGTTATTAAGTTAGTTAATTTCTGTTTTGTTGACTGTTAAAAATTACCATCAACAAAACCCTTTTTATCAAAAGGCTCAGGTAGTTCGATTAGCCAGTACTGCATAGAATGGATCGCCTATAGTGATCCCAAGCTGTAGCAGAAAAGTAGGAAGCGGCGATGGTCGAGCAACAACCTCAGGCGAACTAAATCCAGGAATAGACTCGTAATAGCTTTTCACTAACTCCACTCGACTTTTCTCGGTCCCATCTCGCCAGGACTGAATCGCCTTTTGAAAAAACATTCGGTTAGAAAAGCTAATAATTGCTATTCCCCCTGGTTTTAAGACACGATGAATCTCAGCAAAAACTTTTTCGGGGTACTGAAGATACTGAACTGAAACAGCAATCAGGACAGCATCAAAGTCTTGGTCAGGCAATGGCAATTGCTGGTTTTGATTCAGGTCTTGGATAAAGTAGTGATTAAGTCTAGGATTTTTGACCAATTCTTCCAGATTCATCCCATGCCCCTCTACATGAGCAAACTCCATATCTTCTGGGAAGTGAGAAACCCAACTGCTCATGAGATCCAGGATTCGCGTGTTGGGTTGTAGTCGTTCCCGGTATAGGTTTACCAGCTGATCGATAAAGCCCTCATCGACATGAGTCACAAACCTTGGAAATGAATAGAATAGAGCATCATCGCTCTCATCCAATTTACTGCGTTGAAGGCGCTGGTCAATCATTGTATGAGCTAATATCTATCTTGTTAAGCTTGTTAAGAATATTATAAAGATTTATTAAGCTTATGGTAAGTATTTCATAGTTTGGTTTAGGACAAAGAATATTTTGAGCCGGTTAGACAGGGTTCTAAAAAAAAAATAGGGAAGAGCATTGATATCTCTTCCCCCTTGTTGATTTTGGTATTGATTTTTGTTGTCTTGATTTTGGTTTTGGAGTGCTTTCCGACTTTCCGATACTTTTTAGCTACCAAAATCTACTTTGCAGATTTTAGCCCACTAATGCAAGCTGCTCTCGCAGCCAGGGGGTATCTCCCAAGGCCAAGATCGGTTTTGTTCCGCTCAAGGCGCATAAATCTGTGTTTAATAGAAAACGCAACCACTATCATTAAAGCTTTGGTTTTCGGCTTCAATTCAAGGAACCAGAATGTTTTCTTTGACACTAGATTCCTAATCAAAGTCTAACATATTTTTGTAGATACTGCAAGATATTTGTAGAAAATCGTCAACAGTTGCTAGCCCCTTAGTTACAGTGGGCGGGGAGAGACTCGAACTCTCATGACCATAAGGCCGCCACATTTTGAGTGTGGTGCGTCTACCAATTTCGCCACCCGCCCGTTTGGGCATCTCCATTATTATAACTAATTAGCTGCTGATTTAACAAGGACTGATAAGATTGAGAACTTGCCCACCGGTCAATTTCTCGCGCCCGTAGTACAGGTAAGGGATGGCTCAGTTGAGAGATCTGCAATTGTTGGAGTACTTGACCCACCTCAGTATCACCCACGCTGTCGTAAGCCCTAGCTTGAGCGATAAACGCATCTAGGTTCAGTTGTGGTGCCAGAGTTGGGGAACCACCAGCCAGTTTCATCAATACAGACATGACCACTCTCGGATTTTGAGTAGCCAGTAAAGCAGCGCGATCGCAACTAAATTCCGCACATCGTAGCCACTCTAACATCTTCTCCTGTATGCTTTGAGCAATGAGCATCCCCCAATTCGGAATTAAACTAGCAGCTAATACCATGATATTGAGCGGTGTCAGGTACACCCCATGTTCACATTTGAGATGACCCAGTTCATGGGCAATAACCGCCTGAATTTCCTCTGGTGTCAGCAGATCAATTAAAGAGGTGTGCAAGACAATGAAAGGCTGCTTACCCCGCATAGCGAAGGTATAGGCATTGGGAGCAGGATTTTGCTGCACATAAAGCTGAGGCGGCTCTAAATCTAAAGTTGTGCAGGCATCTTCGAGTAGTTTATGAAGATGGGGCAGTTGATTTTGCCCCACCAAGACACTAGCAGCGATATTGTTCAGGTAAAAAAACTGTTCCGCCACAGGACCTAGTAAATTTCGCACCACCAAGTCTATCCCTGGCAACTGTTTCAGGGCTGTGGTTGCTTCCAAATCTAGGGGATGACGAAAATGATCTGCCTTCAGACCAAATAGTGATGTTTTAGTCATTAGCTGTTAGTCGTTAGTCATTAGTCATTACTTATTAGTCTAGGACTTACCCAAAATCTCTGGCTCAAGCCTAATCTATTGTAGGGTTACAAGCCTTGCGCCCTAACTAGATATAGCGCTACCTATAAGCGCGAACCTATATAGCGCAACTGCCTAATTCCTCTAGTCCTTGGTGGTGGTCTTGAACTGACAGACTTTCAACTAACAATCCCCTAAACGCTAAACGACTTACCACAGCCACAGCTTTGATTGGCATTGGGGTTGGTGAATTGGAAGCCACCACCAATCATAGCATCGCTGTAATCCAGTACCAGACCGTAGAGATAAAGCAGACTTTTTGGATCACAGATTATTTTGAAGCCATCGTAGTCAAAGATTTCATCATTCTCCCGAATGTTACTAGGTTCTTCAAAATCCATCATGTAAGACAGTCCTGAACAGCCTCCCTGGCGAACACCAACTCGCAGGTAAAGGTCTTTTCCTTGGCTTTGTTGCAGGGCTAAAACATGCTTTAGGGCTTTATCTGTCAGTTGAATACCTTTTTGCTGTGACTCAGTTGCTTGTGCCATTGCTTACGTTTGACTCCTAATTTTGCTTGGTGTTAAGTTGTTGTGCATCGTCAAGAAAGATAATTATCAGGCTGTAACCCAAGATTTAGCTTAGAGTGTCTCATAAACTAGATGCTTTACAGCTTATAGGTAAATCGGCTCTGCCAGTTCACAGTTTTGCTGTTTATCGATAATTATCTAATTGTCGTTAAATGGAAATTATTGGGGGTTTGAATCTTTATTGTAACGAGTCTTTAGGCTACCAGGCATTAATCATTCTACGTTATGGTTTATCGTTCCACCGTGACTAAGATACTGGCTAATCTCTTCTTCACTAACTCGGTAACCACAGTTAATGATCATCTTGTGTACTTGTTGGCTGCACTGCACCCCTTGCTCAGATATACCCAGACAGTTATAAACTGTCCTGAGTTGAGAAAATTCAGCCTTTTCATGGAACAAGCTCTCCCCCTCCCCAGGATGGGCGATTTCTTGCCAAAGTCTTAAGGCTTGTAAGTGATACGCTAAGGCATGGGGGTAATTTCCCAAGTGGTAGTGAACCGCTCCGATATAATCCAAGCTTCTGGTGTTACCATGAAGTGATTTACTCAGTTGCTGACCAATCTCCAAAGCTTGATGATAGAAATCCAATGCCCGTAGTTCCTCACCTAGTCGGAAGTAAACTGTGCCAATCCTCTCAAGAGTAGTTAACTTGCGACTAGAGTAACGAGAGGATGTTTTTTTTTCGTGAATGGTTAGGGCTTGCTCCAAGACAGCAAGAGCTTGACGGTATCTTCCAAGCTGGGTATAAGCTTCCCCTATATTTTCCAGTGCTCTGCCTTCGCCCTCAACTGAATTGCCTAAGTTTTGAAAAATCTTCATGGCTTGGCGAAAGCATCTCAGAGCCAGCACTGGTTGATGCCAGCTATTGTGAATTTCCCCTAGGTGATTAAGTATTTTAGCAATTTCTGAGTGATCTTGAGTTTTTTGGAAAATCCTCAATGCTTTTAGATAAACCTTAAATGCCTTATCATCCTGGTTAGTCTTGCAATAAGCCATTCCGAGATGATGAAGAATGACCCCTACACTCTTGGGCGAACCAACATCATTGGCCATTTGTAAACTTTGCTGGAGACACTTGATGCCCCAGGCATACTCTCCCAAACGGCAATGAACTAACCCAATGCGTTTGAGAGTATCCACTTGACCAGTCAAATCTTCGTTAGTTTGACAAATTGCTAAGGTGTTTTGCAGTGTTTTTAGTATATTTTTTAACTTACTTTGGCGATACTTACAAGCTTGAGGCTGGAAAGGGTCATCTCCTGCAGTCTTGTTTTGGTGTTGCTTGACTTCCGTTTCAACTAGATTCTGAACCAGATCTGCCATATTAATATTGCTCCCTGATGTAGATGGGGGAGGGATGATGGAGCCAAATAAACTTGAGTAGCCCATCTCCCTTGCTCATTTTCAGCAGTTATGTCTCTGTTCTAACTCGGTTACCAGAGATAATATTACTCACAACTTGCTGTAAATTCCTAAATATATTTTTCAGTAAGTTAAGGAAATTACTGAGCTATTAATAAAAATTAACATCAGTAGCCTGGGCACACTAATCTGGAAAGACCTAGTTGCCGTCATACATACTAGCTTATTTCCCCATCTCCCCGTCAGCCCATTGCCGATGATAGCCCATTGCCGATGATACTATCTTGAAGCGAACTCACTATCAAAATCTTTCCGGAGAAGGGTCACACCTAATCGAATAAGGAAGTAGTAGATGCACCCTGATCACCGCCCCCAGCTTTTACAGGTTGGGGGTTTCCTGATTTTTTAACCTATTCCTGTGGTGTTGAGTATTCTGAGCACTAACCACTTATTTCACCCGAAGAGTACTAATTTCTTTAAGCCTCAGCTCACACAAATAAACTCCAGTACCTGCTCTAGATAAACCCCTGGAGCCTCCAACATCGGAAAGTGAGCTGTATCAGGAATTTCAACATACTTGACGTTTTGACTTAATTGTGATGCTCTACGCCCTAGTGCTGAAGGAATAATTTTGTCGTATTCACCAGAAACTAGCAGGGTTGGCACCTTTAACTGAGCGAACTTATTAGGCATTACCTCAGCCGCATACTTACTAACCGCAGTCAGCATTGTTCCCAAAGCTGCTTCATAATCAGCCATTAGGTAATCTGCCAAAAAAACCCGGCTCACTGCCCTAGGTAGGGGATGGTGCAAAAATCGCATCATGAACACGGTACCGGCTAAGGGAATATTTAACAACCAACCGGGGCGGAACTTAACTACTAACTCACCAACTTTGTGAAAAGCGGTGAAGGATTTCTCGTCATAATCAAAAATACCGCTATTATTCAAAATTGCCTGTTCAACCCGCCCAGGATAACGATTGAGAAACATTGTAGCAGCAGATGCCCCTAGGGAGTGGGCATTGATATAGATACGATCAAGTCCCAGGGTATCTAACAACACCACTAAATCTTCAGCATAGTCCTCCATCTCATAGGTCAAGTTTGTCCCCTGTTGGGGCAATTTTGACCGACCAAACCCCCTTAGGTCATATAGGAGGCAGTCAAAAGTATTGGATAGAGCTTTAGCGGTACTTTCCCAGTAGCGAGACGAGCCACACCAGCCATGGATAAAGACCATCACAGGTTTATTTCCACAAGGTGTTGACTTCTTTACCCATTCATAGTAGTGTTCTACACCCCGAATTTGAATGTAAGGCATTTTGTGATCTTTGTCCTTTGTTAATTGAAAATCAACAATCAACAATTAACAATTAACAATTAACAATTAACAACCGATAAATTTGGTTTTGGCCAATGATAAATTACTACTATGCTGATTCTGGCTTTGGCAATGAAGAAGGATGAACCAATAGTTCAGCAGTTGAGCGCTTCTCTACCATTTCCCTAGTGATTGTACAGCGAGTGACATCCTTACGAGAAGGCAACTCGTACATCACTTCCAGCATCAATTCTTCCACAATGCCCCTTAACGCCCTAGCACCGGTTTTACGACGGTAAGCTTCCTGGGCCAGCGCTCGAATTGCATCTGGCATAAACTCCAAGTTGACATTGTCCATCTTCAGCAGCTTTATATACTGTTTTACCAGTGCATTCTTGGGTTCTGTCAAAATTGCCATCAGGGCTTCCTCATCCAGGGGTTCAATGACCGCTACCATTGGTATACGACCAATGAACTCGGGAATCATGCCGAATTTAACCAAGTCATCTGGCTGCAAGTGTCGCAGAATATCTGCTGTTCGCTTTTCCTTCGAGTTATGCTCTCCAGGCTGAATAAATCCCATGGAACGCTTGCCTAGGCGTTGCTCGACCACCTTCTCCAGACCAACAAACGCGCCACCGCAAATAAACAGAATATTGCTGGTGTCAATCTGAATACAGTCTTGATAAGGATGTTTGCGTCCACCTTGAGGGGGCACATTAGCAATGGTTCCTTCTAGCATTTTCAGTAATGCTTGCTGGACTCCTTCCCCAGAAACATCCCTGGTAATAGAGGGATTTTCACTCTTGCGGGCTACCTTATCGATTTCATCGATATAGATAATCCCCCGCTGGGCTTCCTCTACATCCAGATCTGCCACTTGCAATAGTCGCAGTAAGATGTTTTCTACATCTTCCCCAACATAACCAGCTTCTGTCAGGGTTGTGGCATCTGCCACAGCAAAAGGCACATCTAATATTTTGGCTAAGGTTTGGGCGAGTAATGTTTTACCACAACCAGTAGGACCAATTAGAAGAATGTTGGACTTTTGTAGCTCTATGCCATCATCCATTATTCCCTGACCCTGACCCTGAGCTTTAGATTGGAGCAAGCTTAGGCGCTTGTAGTGGTTGTACACAGCAACTGACAGAACTTTTTTGGCTTCCTCCTGACCAATCACATGGTCATCTAGATACCGTTTAATTTCCCTGGGTTTGGGAATCTGATTCATAGAAATGCGGTTAGCACGGGGACGACGTTTCTTGGCAGGTTCTGGTCGAGGAGCAGGCTGGGGAGCAGGCGCACCGGAATCGAGTAACTCCTCATCTAAAATTTCATTACATAAATCAACACACTCATCACAAATATAGACTCCGGGGCCAGCAATTAATTTGCGTACTTGCTCTTGAGACTTACCGCAGAAGGAACATTTTAGATGGGAGTCGTATTTAGACATAAGAAGCCTCTTTCTACATAGAAGCGACAGCTGCTTCCTGGTTAGGAAGATTCTGCCGGGAGATCACCTGGTCAATTAAACCATAGTCTTTAGCTTGCGCCGCTGACATGAAAAAGTCGCGTTCGGTATCTTCGGCAATTTGAGCCACTGGTTTACGGGTGTGATTAGCCAGTAATTCGTTAAGGGTTTGCTTGTGGTATAGAATTTCCTTAGCTTGAATTTCTATATCCACCGCTTGTCCCTGAGCACCGCCAAGGGGCTGGTGAATCATAATCCGAGAATTGGGCAATGCCATCCGTTTACCAGCAGCTCCCCCTGCTAGGAGAAATGCGCCCATACTAGCAGCTAAGCCATAGCATATGGTAACCACATCAGGGCGCACTTGCTGCATCGTATCATATATTGCCATCCCTGCAGTTACCGAGCCACCTGGGGAGTTGATATACAATTGGATATCCTTTTCCTGGTCTTCAGCTTCTAGGTATAACAGTTGGGCAACAATTGAGTCAGCTACCACATCATCGACCTGGGTTCCCAAAAACACAATGCGTTCTCGCAGCAGCCGCGAATAAATGTCAAATGCTCGTTCTCCCATTCCAGACTGCTCTACCACCATTGGTACAACAGTACTACTGGAGGTGATTTGGTATTGGTCTAGAGAACTTAAGCTGGTGATTGAGGAATGAGGGGACACAGATTGCAGCATAGGATACAATTCGTCAAGACCTCTGGATTTACTAATAAAGGTGCTATCTAACAAGGGCACGAATAGGCATAAAGTCAAAGTCTCTATAGAAACTATTATGCCTTAACTGTTTGCTTGTTGGTGCAACAGTTGACGGTTATAGAGTTGAGGCTTATCTATAAGCCTAAGCTGTTGAGCTAAGGCGTGTTTCTTCTAAGGGATCTAAGCTGAGCCTTGGGTTTCAGTCTCAGAATTATACAAAGTTAAATGCACAACACCTTAGCAACTCGCTACCTTCTACCCTGGGCAGATCACCAACAAGGCCAACGCTACGATTTACTCAGAAACAGGTTCAGCTGGTACTTCAATAGTCTGGGAAGCCGCATCCGTTGTTTCTAGCTCGGTTACTGTAACGGCCGTGTCTTCTGCTTCAGTTTCTTCTTCGGTGATGGTTCCTTTGGGAACCAGCTCTATAGTAGCGTGATCTTCTAACCATTTAATGGCTTTGAGTTTGAGCAAATCGGACTCGACGAATTCCCGCAGCCGATCCGGATCTACCTCTTGACCAGCCAACTCCTTCATCAATTCTTTACTTTTCCCTTGTATTTCGGAATCTTCAACGGTTAGGGATTCACGTGTAGCTATTTCCTTAAGGGCTAGGGATTGTCGGAGGCTTTGGATGGCATCAGGACGTGATCTTTCTCGCAGCTGTGGTAGATTCTCTTCGGTAAACAGCCTTTTGACATCCATGCCCAACTGTTGCATCTGGATGGCTGTTTGGGTCAAAATTGTTTGGAGTTCCTGGTCAATTAGCGTTTCAGGCAAGTCAACTTCAACGTTTTCCAGCAGAGCGTTGATTAAAGCCTCCTCCTTGCTGGCTTGGGTTTCTTGATCAGCTTTTTCCTGAAACTCCTGCTGTAAATATTCCCGTAACTCTGCCAAGGTTTCTTTATCACTAACTTCTTGAGCGAAGTCGTCATCTAACTCTGGCAGCTCTTTTTCCTTGATTTCTTTTAGGGTGATGCTAAAGACCGATGACTTGCCAGCTAAATCTTCTAGGGGGTAATCTTCAGGAAAATTCACTGGTACTTCTTTAATCTGATCAGGATTCATACCAACGATGCCTTGAAGAATGTCCTCTAGGAACTTGCCTTCCCCAAGTTCAATTTCAAAATCCTTAGCCTCACCGTTAGGTATTACTGAGCCTTCATCCTCTTCGCTATCACCAGTAAATCGACCGACGTAATCCACCACGACCACATCTCCCATCTGGGCTGGGCGTGATTCGACTGGTACTAAGGTAGCCTGCTCAACACGCCGTTGTTCGAGAAAATTACCGACGGCATCCGGTTCAACCTTAGTTTCCTCAGCTTTCACACTTAAGCCATTGTATTCCCCTAAATTGACCACTGGTGGCACATCCACCGATGCGCTGAAGGTTAGGGGTTCTCCAGGTTTGAACTGGCTGAGCAAATCTTCTAAGGTAGAGGTTAAATTATAGTTCCCTAGTGCCTCAATTTGGGCTTGCTCAATCGCCTGCTTTAGACTACTATCGAGCAAATCTTCGATGGCAGCAGCTTTTACCTGTTGGGCACCAAGACGTTGTAGCAAAACCTGACGGGGTACCTTCCCTTGGCGAAACCCAGGAATTTTGACTGTACGGGAAAGGTTCTGTAAAACCTTTTCATAGGCTTGTTTGGTCGTTTCAGCTGGAATTTCAATTTCCAGACCAACCTGGCTAGCGGGAAGTTTTTCCTGAGTTACTTTCATTGACGCTTGGGTGTGAAGAGTTAATTGTTTAATGAGTCGGGACAATGGATAGTCAACCTGGCTGAATCAAAGATTCGACCTGGGGACTCCTATATTACTTTAGGTGTTGCCTGCTTCGACCAACAAAATTCACCAAAAAGATTTACATTGTGTCAGCCAAGGTATTTATCCACATGCACTAGTTGCCCTAGTCGGCGGTGGTTCTCATCAAAGGGTTTGGCAACAAAGTCGCAAGGGACGAATTTCTCAAGGGGTTTGAGTCAAAACGCCGATCTCCAAAGGAGTAGAGGTGAAAATTAATGGTTATCGAGTATCGATACAGATGGACAATTTCTACCTCGGATGG
Source organism: Moorena sp. SIO4A1 (assembly GCF_010672065.1). Classification (NCBI taxonomy): domain Bacteria; kingdom Bacillati; phylum Cyanobacteriota; class Cyanophyceae; order Coleofasciculales; family Coleofasciculaceae; genus Moorena; species Moorena sp. SIO4A1. Next base: position 57,284 of record NZ_JAAHHX010000030.1, read on the forward strand.
AACTAGACGGGAGAATCCAAAGCAATTATGGTATGCTGATTCTAACAACCAGTTAAGCGTTAAGCACATCTACCAGTTCTTTTACGGCAGTAGAGAATACTATCTATAGGTGGTTACTACAGCCTTTAAGCAAGCTCTTAGTCGATCAGAGCTTTTTAAGTGTACCTAACACGCCAGTCGATGACTCTGGCCTGAGCTTAATAGGGCAGTGTGAGGGATTAAACTCGCGCTAATTGATAAGTTTATTAATATTTGGGCATTCCAGGCATTTTATTAAGACGCCAATGGGCTATAGCGAACAGGGTAAGGGAAAGAATCAATAAGGAGGCATTATTTACAACAATATTGATAAAAAAGTGCAATAGTCCTGAAAATCAAGGCTTAAGAGCTGATTCGTAAACTCGCTGTAATCATTGTAGGATAAGGCTTGGGCTCAAATAGAACATTTGAACTATTTAATACCCAAAAGACAATCATAGCAAGGCTTTCATACTTCTTAAGATTTACTTGACGAATCAGCTCTAATATGGTCGTAATTCTTCCTTATTATCACATTTTGGATCAATTTTTATAGCGGTTACCTGCTATACAGAACCGTTATCAGAGGTTAAATACCTAGTAAGGTGAAAAAAATTTAGATACTCTTAAAGAATGCACTAGACCTCTGGCAAAAGTATTTTTTTGATACTGTTTTCGTCAATTATTGTTACTGTTTTATGTCTCCTGTATCCTATCTCCTGACAACTGTCGCGAAGTCTACTGATTAAATTATCAAAAGATTAAGTATGTTGAATTGAATGAGTGGAGGAAAGTCATTTGTCTAGTCAAGTTCGCCTTGCCATCTTAGGCGCAACTGGTGCTGTAGGTGAAGAACTACGGTTACTCTTGCAAAGCCGAAATTTCCCACTGGCTGACCTTAAGCTGTTAGCCTCACCCCGCTCTGCTGGTCGTGTCATCCCCTTTCAGGGAGAAAAGTTACGAGTGGAAGCGGTGGGAGAGCACTCTTTTGATCAGGTAGATTTGGTCTTAGCATCAGCTGGGGGGGCAACGTCGAAAGCTTGGGCGGCTATTGCTGTAGAAAGTGGTGCAGTGGTCATTGATAACTCCAGTGCCTTTCGGATGGATCCACAAGTACCTCTAGTGATTCCGGAAATCAATCCAGAGGCAGCAGCAAATCATCAAGGAATTATTGCGAATCCCAATTGCACTACGATTTTAATGGGTATGGCAGTATGGCCATTACATCAGGTACAGCCAGTAAAACGGATAGTGGTAGCTACTTATCAATCCGCTAGTGGTGCTGGAATGAAAGCAATGGAAGAATTAAAATTACAGACTCAGGCAATTTTGAAAGGAGAAACACCACCAACAGAAAGCTTTCCTTATCCCCTGGCATTTAACTTGTTCCCCCACAACTCCCCCTTAAATGAGCAGGGGTACTGTCAGGAAGAAATGAAGATGGTCAATGAAACCCGGAAAATATTTAAGGCTCCACAGTTAAAAATTAGTGCTACCTGTGTACGGGTTCCCGTACTGCGTGCTCACTCAGAAGCAGTTAACCTAGAATTTGACCAACCCATGCCAGTGGCTAAGGCAAGAGAAGTATTAGCCACTGCCCCTGGAGTAAAACTAGTAGAAGATTGGCAGGCGAACTACTTCCCTATGCCTATTGATGCGTCCGGTAATGACGAAGTACTAGTGGGTAGGATTCGACAAGACCTTTCTCACCCTTGTGGTATCGAAATTTGGTTGAGTGGAGACCAGATTCGTAAGGGTGCTGCCTTGAATGCAGTGCAAATTGCTGAGTTATTGGTAGCCAAAAATTTGCTAAAGTCCTTAGTCCCTAGTCCTTAGTCCTTTGTAGGCAGCAAAAAATCTTCTGGCACAGAAGCTAGACCAAAGAGCAATGACTAATGAATAATGGCTAATGACCAATGACCAATAATTAATGAGGAGTTAGAAAAGGGTGGTCAATTTTGGACGTGTGCTAACGGCGATGATTACGCCGTTTAGGGAAGATAGCAGCGTCAATTATGCTGTGGCAGAGCACTTAGCAGCTCATTTGGTTGACAATGGGACAGATACTTTGGTGGTATGTGGCACCACTGGGGAGTCTCCTACCCTTACTTGGGATGAAGAGTACCAGCTATTCCAAGTAGTCCAAAAAGCAGTTGCAGGTAAAGCCAAGGTAATTGCTGGAACGGGTTCAAATTCTACAAAAGAAGCGATCGCTGCTACTGAAAAAGCTGCTAAACTAGGGTTAGATGGATCATTACAAGTTGTACCGTATTACAATAAACCGCCACAGTCAGGACTATACAAACATTTCCAAGCGATCGCAAAATCGAGTCCTGACTTTCCCCTGATGCTCTACAATGTACCGGGTCGCACAGGACAAAATCTGCAACCGGAAACTATTGCTCGTTTAGCCCAAATTCCTAATATCGTAGCTGTCAAAGAGGCTACTAGCGACTTCGAACAGACTAGTCAAATTAGGCGTTTAACCCCACCGGATTTTGCCATCTATTCTGGCGATGACTCCTTTACCCTAGCCACCCTGGCACTAGGAGGATCAGGTGTAGTTAGTGTAGCCAGTCATCTGGTTGGTTCCCAAATCCAACAGATGATTCAAGCTTTTGAGGAGGGGAAAACTAGTGAGGCTACTCAAATTCACCTCAAGCTTTTTCCCTTATTTAAAGTACTCTTTTGTACTACCAATCCTATCCCGATCAAAACAGCACTAGAACTTCAAGGTTGGCAGGTGGGTAGTCTTCGCTCACCGCTGTGCGAGCTACCCTCTGAATTAAAATCCCGTTTAAAGGAGGTTCTGATTGAGCTGGATTTAATTTAAATAATTACTCATTTTGTCCCAATTCCCTTTCATCAGATCTATCTTCGCTTTGTAAGGTAGGAAAGATGACTGAATCCTTAGCGAAGACTATGTTAGGGATTGGGAGGGAGATTAGTGATATATTAATTGTTTATTGAATTTTGGCTTTCTTTATCCCTAATTTTTTACTATTATTTTAGTTTCTATTATTTTACCGTTTATTTGCTAATAATTAGTTGATCTAAAAAAGCTATACATCATTCATTCATTGCTTTATCTGTGTGATTGATTTGATCTTATATAGATCAAATCAAAGGTAATTGGGAACAGTTTTTTCATTTTTTTACTAGCAAAAAAACTCAGAGGATTCAAATGACTAAGCAAACATCTAAACCAGCTTTAAAAATTATTCCCCTAGGCGGACTCCATGAAATTGGCAAGAACACTTGTGTTTTTGAATTCAATGACGAAATCCTGCTCTTAGATGCTGGGATTGGCTTCCCTAATGATGAGATGCATGGAATTAATATCGTCCTCCCCGATATGACATATTTACGGGAAAATCGTCACAAAATCAAGGGCATGATTGTCACTCACGGTCATGAAGACCATATTGGTGGCATTCCCTATCATTTAAAGCAGTTTGATATTCCCGTGATTTATGGACCCCGCTTAGCCATGGCATTACTTCAAGGCAAGCTAGAAGAAGCTGGTGTAGCTGACCACACGGAATTGAAACGTGTAATGCCCCGTGAAACGGTACGTATCGGTTCTTCATTCCTTGTAGAATTTATTCGCAACACTCACTCGATTGCTGATAGCTTTACCATTGCCATTCATACGCCACTGGGTGTGATTATCCATACAGGTGATTTCAAAGTTGACCATACCCCTGTGGATGGAGAATTCTTCGATTTCCAAAGACTAGCGGAACATGGGGAAAAAGGGGTCTTGTGCTTGATGAGTGACTCGACTAACGCCGAAGTTCCCGGACATACTCCATCTGAACGTTCGGTTTATCCCAATCTAGAACGGGCCATTGCCCAAGCACCAGGACGAGTCCTAGTGACTACCTTTGCCTCCTCAGTTCACCGGATAAGTATAGTCCTGGATATCGCCCAAAAACAAAACCGGAAGGTGGCAATTGTGGGTCGTTCCATGCTGAATGTGATTGCCCAAGCTCGCACCTTGGGTTACATTAAATGCCCAGATGACTTGTTTGAGCCGTTAAAAGCAGTTAAAAATATAGCGCCAGAAAAAATCCTGATTCTGACAACGGGTTCTCAAGGTGAACCGCTAGCCGCAATGACTCGCATTTCTAAAGGGGAACACCGAGAAATTCAAATCCAAGCAGGGGACACAGTTGTCTTCTCTGCCAACCCCATTCCTGGTAATACAATTGCGGTGGTCAATACCATTGATCGGTTAATGAAGCTGGGAGCCAATGTTGTGTATGGTCGTAAGCATGGCATTCATGTTTCTGGTCATGGTGCTCAGGAAGACCATAAACTGATGTTGGCTCTAACACGACCAAAATTCTTTATGCCGGTTCATGGTGAACATCGGATGCTAGTTCAGCATGCCAAGATGGCTCATAGTATGGGCATCCCTGTGGAAAATACTGTGATTACCGACAATGGGGATGTGGTGGAGTTATCTGAGGACAGCATTAGTATTACAGGTAACGTCCCCTCAGGTATTGAACTGGTAGACCGCACTGGTATTGTTCATGACAATGTTATGAAAGAACGTCAGCAGTTGGCTGGAGATGGAGTAGTGACTGTAGCTGCAGCAATCAGTTGGGATGGCAAACTCCTTGCCAAGCCAGAAATTCATCTGCGGGGTGTGGTCTCACCGTTAGAAACATCCCTCCTGCAACAGTTGGTGATCAAAAGAATTGAACGGACATTAAGCGATCGCTGGTCAGATTTTGATAAATCCTTGACAGAGAAACCGACTGAAATTGATTGGGAAGGCTTGCAAAAGCAAATTGAAGCGGACCTCCAGCGTTTAGCTCGCCGGGAACTCAGGAGTCGTCCCCTGATGGTTTTCTTGCTGCAAACTCCAGAGGAACCACCAGTTAAGGTCACAGGTACACGGCGTCGGCGCTCTACTGCTAAGGTGGCATCATAAGCAGAAGGGTGAAGGTTGTTCGCCCTTGGCGTCCCTGTTGCCTTCTTTTCGTCCTTAATTCCCAACAAGACTGACTTCAACACTCAGGAAACAACTAAATGTTGAAGTCAGTCTTTTTTTTTATGACATTAGAGGCACTGATGAGTTATTCTAATCAGTGTGATGAGTTATTCTAATCAGTGTGATTACTCAATCCCTATTGCCAAATTGCCAAACTTCCGTAAGACTGACCAAGCTTGGTCATTACGGATCTTGGCAGCATATCAGTAGATGCAGTTAATTACACAGATCAGCTAATTTAACAAATACGCTAGTACACATTTAACTGATCTATTGGAATTGGTAACAGCTTTTTGGCAGTTGATGCTTAACCCTTAACAGTCAACTATGCTTTAAGCGTGCTGCTTTCAAAGCTCCGCATTTTGCCAGCTATCAGCTTTGATGCCCCTGTAGCGAAGGAGCTGACGCTGGAGTACTAAACCAAAAGCTCAGTTTATGTCCTTCGGAACTATCGCGCACCAATGGCTCCAATTGAGTAGCGTAAATGGGTATTAGCTTACCTGGTTTACACTAACTTAGTCATGTTTGTGTCGATTGACTATATATATTTAATTCGATTTTAAGATCAGCTGCTGATATCCAGCGGCGAAAAGACCCTATTCCAATAGGGATAGGGTAAGGACAAAAAAAAGGCGGTATGCCTGTAATAACCACCAAGATCGGCTCTCCTCAGGCAGAGGGGGGGGTGTTATCTTGCTCTGGCAAGATATACATAAAAATGATCCTCTGTCAATCCGGTATGAGAAAGATATCTTGTGTAGTTATATTACAGGCGACTGGATTACCGCCTACTAGTAGTATCACAGGTAAAAGACATGAGTGTATCTGATTATACAATAAGTAAGCTAATCATTACAAGCCGAGTTTGGATTAACCCAGGAACAGATTCCTCCAAGATTACAATTCCTGCCTTACTCGGCAAGACCAGGAAGACTTTTGATCTGCTGGAGTCATTACGGCAGTGGCTGAACCAAATTGAGGTTGATAACCCCAAATTAGCCCACCGTCTGTGCCGACTAATTCCAGCCCAGTGTCCTTTTGAACGGCAGATTAAACTGTTCAATCGCACTCTACTTCGGATTCCACCATTGTGTAAACTCAATCCTGTCTATGATGAAGTGGTAGCCCTGCGCTTCCGAGCACTGTCTTATCTGGCCGATGAATGTGGTGAAGATATCACCTGTTACTGCTAAAATTCCGAAACGAGAATTTTAGCTGCAGGCGTCGGGAAACCGTGCCTATTAGAAAACATCATGGCCATTATTGCCCTAAAAGCCTGGTATCTCCAGAAATACGAACCCATCAAAGAATTGGAGAAACGCCACCATGACCTGCGTTTGAGCAAAAATAGTTTGCTTAAGTCAGGCTTAAGAGCAGATTTTTTGGATGATAGCCAGGATGTGAAAAACTCTGAATGGTTTAAGCGCTACCTAGCAGGGGAAAGGGTGGATTTCTACATAGAAGGTAGTGGGGGCTATGCCATTTCCAATATTGACTTGATTTCTCACGAGATTTACTTCACGAAGCGAGAGGTAATGGCACAATTGTCGCCAATAATCTTTGTGAGTTACCAGACTGAATACAGTGCCTCTAGTGAGGCTTTGCGTAGCACCCTGTCAGATACCCTAGACACTTTTAATCAGCGATCGCGTTTACCCCTAACCCTAGAAGAATCCCGACGCCCAATTGGTCAACCAATGCGCCTGGGGAGTACCCAGATGCGCAAAATCCGCAAAAGTCTGGTATTCATTGCTGATGGAACCCCGGTGGCTGGTCTAGCAACGGAAAACAAACCGTTAGTGATCCCTAGTCCCTATGTTTGTGTGGAAATCGGCTATGCTTTAACGGCTAAGCCGACAGAACAGATTTTGCTGGTAAAGATGGAACGACCAGATTTACCAGGGCAGTTCCCTTTTGATCTGCCTAGCTACCAGCAGCTGATCTACCAAAGTCCACAGGAACTGCGCCAAATGTTGCCAACGGTGATGGAAAATTTGCTGCAACGGTTTAATTTATCAACTTAAGTAGTCTGTAAGTCTCAAGCAAAACTGGTGGATAAAGGACAAAGGACGTGTAAGGGGATTTGGTGTATTGGGAATCCCTGTGAACTTGGATCAATGACTTTTTGCCTTCCCCTTCAAGGTCGCTGATAATAGTTGGCATGGATTAAGGAGAATTTTCTATGCCAAGAACCCCAGACGAGTACGCTGTTCACATTCTTTTGTCAAGTGGTCACCGGGAAGAAGTACGGTTTGCCACAATTAAAGAGTTTCAAAAGTGGTATAGTGGCGAACTTATCCCAAAATCTAACTCTGAAGACTTCATTAGCGTACCCATTAAAAATGTTCAAGGGGAGTACATGGTTGTACGTCCTGCTCGTATCACTGCTATGCGGGTGGAACCTATTTTCTCTGGTAGCGTCGAACGTTTTTAATACAGCTTGACTGCTTTGACTGGGCAATAGCTGGTGATTGAATTCTTGGCAAGTATGAGCAAAACTCTGACTCGGATTTCCCTAACCATAGGAATAGCCCTCCTACCAATTAGTGGTGCTGCAGTTGCTAGTGTTCCGCTGCAAGCGGTTCAACTAGAAACTGTTCAGTTCAATCAGGATCCATTGGGTTTAGATGAACAGCTGTGGAAGCGTCCTGGTGCTCAGTCAGGGGACTGGCGAGTGATGTTGAGGGCGATAGACAATAGCTTGCGTTATCTGAAAACCCCTAGTGCGGCTAAAGCTTACCAAAACTATTCCGTACCAGGAGTAACTCGCGATCGCGTCCGTCGTTCTCTAGTCCGTTTTCGGCAACTGCTGATCAAGTCCCCTACTCCTCAAGCGTTGCAAACTGCTATCCAACAAGAGTTTGTCTTTTACAAGAGTGTGGGGAAGGACAATCAGGGAACTGTTGGGTTCACGGGTTATTTTGAGCCAGTGTATGCTGGGAGTCGCACACCTAGTGCTGAGTATCGCTATCCCCTTTACCGACTACCTTCTGATTTCCAACGTTGGCAAAAACCTCACCCAACCCGTGCGGCATTGGAAGGATGGGATGGTTTAGGGAAAAATAGCCCACTACGAGGGAAAGAACTAGTTTGGTTACGCGATCGCTTAGAGGCGTTTTTGATTCACGTTCAGGGTTCAGCGCGAGTTAGAATGCCGGATGGCACCTTGATGAGCGTGGGCTATGCCGGTAAGACGAGTCATCCCTACACTAGTATCGGGGGACAACTGGTTAACGATGGCAAGATCGAGCTAGAAGGACTGACCCTGCCTGCGGTGATCGATTATTTCCGCACTTCACCGACGGAACTGAGTCAATATTTACCCCGCAATAAAAGTTTTGTGTTCTTTCGCGAAACCAGGGGGGCACCTGCTACCGGTAGTCTTGGTTTGCCAGTAATGCCTGAGCGCTCGATTGCTACGGATAAATCTATCATGCCTCCAGGAGCCTTGGCCCTTATCCAAACTAGTATTCCTTATCCCAATGCTGTGGGTCAGTTGGAATCTAGGCTGGTCAGTCGCTATGTGTTGGATCAGGATACTGGTAGTGCGATTAAAGGGCCGGGTCGAGTGGATATATTTATGGGTACTGGTAAATTGGCAGGTAATCGGGCAGGGCTGATTAATGATACAGGAGAGTTGTACTATTTGTTGCTGAAAAATTAAGACCACAAAATAGTGCTCAAGCTTTAACTATAAACTTGAACTATAAAAAAAAACTTTAACTATCAAACTATACATAAAATTATACATAAAAATTTCCTCTAAAACACACCTGATCCCCTACATTACCCGTTGAAACTGAGAAGAAAGGCTAAAAAAACGAGGTAGGTCAATATGAGTCGTTCTCAAGGGTCAAACCAAAATTCTTTCAGTGAGCTTGATGTGGTTGCTGTGATGTTTTTCAGTTCTTTTGTACTTGGCTTTATTCCTATTAATATTGCTTTTCACCAAAACCTACCAGTTAATGAGGATTTTGTCAATCCAACAGAAGTAGAACTTTGGGGGGTTGAACTTTCCCCCGGCTTAAAGCACGGGGGCAGCCAGTTAACCTAATTTCCCTTATCAATCTCCCACAGTGGCAATTGTTGAATTGGGTCTAACTGGACATTCTTTAACCCTGACTGGGCAAAAGCATATTCCTTTGGTTGCCATAACGGTATTAAGGGTACATCCTTTGCTAACAGTTCTTGGATCTCAGCAAAAATCTGCTTTCGGGCGGCTGGATCTGATTCCTGACGCTGTTGCTGAATCAGTTCATTCATGCGATCGCTATAATAAAACGACCCCTGAGAGCGACTGGCTCCAGCTTCACACCCTTTCCCAAGGGAACCTTTAGTACAACTGACTAAGGGCTGAATAAAGTTATCGGGGTCAGAAAAGTCAGGATACCAATCGACTAAGGCACTCTGATAAACTCCCTTACCTAGATTGCCAAAGAAATTCGCTGACTCCACAGTTTGGGGCTGGATTTCCACAATTCCCCCAAGTTCCTGGGCAGCATATTCTTTCAGAAGACTGGCAAGTTGTTGTCGGGTTGCTGAACCTGAGGAATACCAAATTTCTAATGTCAACGGATTGTCTTTAGTAAATCCCGCTTTGGCTAGCAGTTCTTTGGCTTTGGCAATATTACCGTCACCGTAGGCGTCTTTAAAGGTTGGCTTGGAAACATCAAAGCTAGTGGGAATGATACTAAAGGCTGGTGCAGCTTGGTTTCTTAGCACCCGTTCGTTGATCAGTTTACGATTAACAATCGCAGCGATCGCTTGTCTGACTTCTGGTTTATCCAACGGTGCCATCTGGGTATTGAGCACCATGTAGTTAATATTATTGCTGGGAGATTCTATGACTTGCCAACCCCCAGATGCTGCTCCTTTTTGCAAACTGAGGATTTGATCGGGATCTAAACTTTGATAACCAATGTCTACAGCACCAGTTTTGATGGAATTGAATAAATTAGCGGAATTGGTGAGGATTTGAACGTTTAATCCCTGATTGGCAGGTTTTTTACCCCAATAGTCTTCAAACACATCTAGGCGAATCCCATTAGGACTAAACTTGACTAGTTTATAAGGACCAGTGCCTACAAATTTGGTCGGTTGAAATTTACCACTACCAATTTCATAGGCATTGGGAGAAACAGCACAAGTTCCAGAGAAAGCTAACAGTGCTGGAAAGGCAGCGAAGGGATTTTTGAGTTTAATCGTCAGTTCGTATTCTCCAGAGGGTTCAATCGAATCTACCAAACCTTCGAGTAGAGAAGAGGGCTTGCCACCATTTTCGATAAACCGACGCAAGGAAAATGCCATGGCTTCAGCGTTAAATGGGGTGTTATCATGAAAGACTACACCTTGGCGTAGGGGAATGGTGTAAGTTAAGCCATCCTTGCTGATGGTAGGCATAGCAGTTGCCAGTTGTGGCACTAATTCTGAGGTACCCAGCTTGTAGGTATAAAGGCGATCGCCTAAGCTGTAATGGATGTTACTAGCTGCTAGTTCGTAGGCATCGGCTGGATCGAGGGTTCTCGGTTTTAGGGTAGTACCGATAGTGAGTCTATTACTGTTACTGCTGCTGGATGAGCCTGTCTGTTGATTGCTAGGAGAACCACCACAACTAATAATTAGGAAGCAGCTACAGAGGAATAAAGCTAGAAATTTGGTAGTTGAACAGTGTTTGCGGGATAGGGGAAAGCAGTTCATGCTTAGGTAATTTTGATGAGCTACAAGTAATTTATTATCGTAGCTATCTTAAGACCCCTTGCCAAAAATATAGCGTTTTAGAATACAGCGATGATTGATCGAGAGGGGGGTTCTTCCGTAATTAGTATGCTAATTTAGCCTAAAAAATCAACTATCAAAATATCAAAGCTATATAACGTAGTAGGTTTATTTAATGTAATTTAGCAGTTTAGCATAACAGGTACCGAAGAGCCATATTAGTTAATCCTCAATCCTAAGTAGTCAAACACAAGCTTATAGCTTATAGCTGTTCGCGTAGCGTGCGCGTAGCGCATTACCTGACAGCTGACTAATTTGTGAAGAATTGTTACAAAAAAACAGACTTTAGCATAAAAACACCCAGCTTAACCTGAATAACTAATTAGATCCCATAACTCGTAGCTAACTAGCGTTGGATGAAAACACTCCCCCACTTACTAAACTCAGCACTCAGCACTCAGCACTCAGCACTCAGCACTATTCTCAAATCGGGATTTAATCGGAATATCAAACACAGGTATGGCGATATGTGGCAACCCAACATCAAACATCTTACCCCAGAGCAAGAGACTTTAATTTCAAATTATCAAGAAAAATGGTACAATTTATCTTTATTGACTGGAGCCGTTGATCGTCACGAAGCAACATTAGCCATAAACGCTGCCTATACAGCCATTGGCAAACCAGTACCAGATATTGTTTTTTGTGATAGCCCTTACGGTTTTTTTAAAATTCTCCTCAATCAACTCCAGCAACACATTGACAGCCAACTAAAGAGTCAACTCCAGCCAAGACTGGAGAGTCAATTAATCAATCAACTACGGCAACATCTCAACACCCAACTCGGCAAAGAACTCCAACAAGAGCTACTCTACCAACTCGGGCGAAAGCTTAACATTAAACGGATTAGCCGTCAACTTGAAGAGAAACTGTGGCAACCCTTGGACACTTCCATGGGAACCCAACTACACAGGCAATTGCAAAACCAATTGTTATATGAACTAGATACCTCAACAGTTAGTCAACAGCGAATTCGACTGGGCTTGCAAGTACTTGAACAACTTGGGACTGAATTGAGACTATTCATGTCACCCTTATACTGGAGTATTGACAGTAGTCGGTTTGACTTTTATATTTCCGTCCTAAATTGCCCTCACCATCAAACCACATGGGAAATATTCCAATCCCTAGTCAAACACTGTAGTTGGATGTTCCCATTTGAAAAAATCTGCTTCGTTTGCGATCGCCCAACCAAGCTCTCATTTGACACTCAACACCGCCTTCATAGAGAAGGACAGCCAGCCATGGAATTTGCTGATGGTTTCAGCTTATACTCCTATCACGGCGTGACGCTACCAGAAAAATACGGGACAGTCAACCCCAACCAGTGGCAAGCAGGGTGGCTTTTAGAAGAACCCAACGCTGAACTTAGGCGAGTCCTCATTGAAGGAATTGGTTACGCCCGAATTTGCCAAGACCTAGAAGCACAGGGATTGGATTCCTGGCAAGAATACACCCTATTAAAAATTAATAACGATATCGATATCGAGCCAATTTTTCTACTCAAGATGACTTGTCCTAGCACCAACTTTGTTCACATTATGCGAGTGCCGCCTCATGTAGAATCAGCCCGTGAGGCAATTCGCTGGGTAAATTGGGATACTGATCCAGAGGAATTTTTAGTCCAGACTTGAGTCCAACTCACGTTAATATCAAGTGGTTAATAGCAAAGTTGCCCTCAAAGATAGCACCATGTCTTGATGCAGTCCCTTCCCCATCAGCAGGGAAAAGAGGAAGCAGGACTGAAGCAGCGACTCTACCTGTAGGGTGCCTTAATAACGCACCCTATACCATCAGCGTGTTTGTTGCCCAGTTTTGCCTAAGTCCTGAACTTGCACAAATGGTGCAACTGTTTTGTGGTTGAAGGTTACCCTTCAACCTACCCGACAAGGGACGCCTGGGCAAGAACAACCTTCAACCTTGAAAATGTATATGGGAGTCAGGATTGTTTTAGTAGAACCCGCTGGTCCATTGAATGTGGGTTCTGTAGCGCGAGTGATCAAAAATATGGGGTTATCCCAGCTGGTGCTAGTGAATCCTCAGTGTGACCATCTCAGCCAAGAAGCACAGCAGATGGCAGTGCACGGGGTAGATATCTTAGAAAAAGCCCAAGTGGTAGCAACCATACCAGATGGCTTAGTCGGGTGTCAAAGAGCGATCGCAACCACTGCTCGTAGCCGCGCCATCCCCACTACTCTCGAACATCCCAGAACCGCCTTACCCTGGTTATTGTCAGCTGGCGTAACCTCTGCCCTGATTTTTGGCCCTGAATCTAGGGGATTGAGCAATGATGAACTCAATCATGCTCAGCGGTTTGTCCGGATTCCCACTAGTTCCACCTATCCAGTCTTAAACCTAGCCCAAGCCGTAACAGTTTGCTGTTATGAACTTTATCAATATCAACTTTATCAAAGTACACAGCAGCCATCACCGGTCCCAAGTCAACCCTTATCCCCCGCTCCCCCCTACCAAGATTCTGCTCTTTTGGACCAGATAGAACGCTACTCTAAGCATCTAGAAGCCTTATTATTGAACATTGGTTATCTTTATCCCCATACCAAAGCAGCACGGATGGAAAAGCTGCGACGTCTATTAAACCGAGCAACCCCTACCACAGAAGAGATCAACATGCTCAGAGGAATGCTCCGCCAGGTAGAATGGGCGCTACAATTTTTACCAAAGTCTGGGGTAGATGATCCATCAAAACCAAACCAGTCCTAAAATAGGCTTGCATAGGTTCTATTGGAGGTTTGATAGATGGGCGCTTCAACTGTTGGTACTAGATCAAAACTCTGTAATCGGAACACTCACGAAAAACTGAAAGCGAAGTTTGATACTGCTATATCCATTAAAGTTCTCTCCCTTATCATTAGACCATACTCAGAAAATTCCGAGAACTAGCCGATTTTTTCGGGTTTTATGTATCTGGTTAACCTCAGCCTAAGATTCAGCAGTGGAAAAACAACAGAAACCAACCTCCTCCCGCCGCCGCCCGCGTCGCCACCTTAGTAAACAGCCACAAACTAAGGAGATTAAACCCTCCAAATCCCAACCAAAACAGAAAGCGCGCCGCCAAAGCTCATCCGCAAAATCACATAAATCTCGGTCAACTCCGCCACCTACCCCGCGTACCCGTGCTCGTCTATCCCGTTCACCAAACTCTTCTACAATTCCCTCCAGTCAATCCCAGCTGAGGGTAGCATACCGAACACCCCAGTTACCAAACCTTCGTAGAAGACTCAATCCCTTTGCTACACGAGCGTCCTCATCCTTGCCCACCATAACCAATTCTCGTAATCCAATTCGGCAACGTCCTCAGCCAGAATTAGTTGCTGATTTATCCCCTAAATCCTCCAAAACAAGCCAACTAAAAGCTAGACTACCCCTCCCAACCCCCAATCACCAATCTGTACAAATTCGGAGAACTCGCCGAGAGCGCCGTTCCGAAAACTCCTCTACCAGGCTATGGATTTTGATTATCCGTTTGCTGATTGTAGGAATTGGTCTCGGAGCGATCGCAGGTACCGTATTATCGAGCTTGGGTACTGCTAGCCAACCATCTACCAAAACCACAGACAATGCTCCAATTGAAGTCCAGCAGACTTTGAGTCAGACAATTAGTTCTCAATTGACACCCCTGCTGCTCAACAAATCTCCCTTACAAAAACAAATTCAAACTCTAGTAAAGCAACACCCCCAATTGCAACCCGGAATCTTCATCCATGATCTCGATACCGGTGCTTTCCTAGAATCAAATAGCCGTCTCATTTTTCCTGCTGCTAGCACCATTAAGTTACCAATTCTAATTGCTTTCTTTCAGGATGTAGATGCAGGCAAAGTTTTCTTAGATGAATATATAACCATGAAACCAGAGATGATTGCTGGTGGTTCTGGAAACATGCAATATCAAAAACCAGGCAAACAGTACAAAGCTCTGGAAGTAGCCACCAAAATGATCACCATTAGTGATAACACTGCTACGAATATGCTGATTGAACGTCTTGGTGGCATCGAAGTTCTCAATCAACGATTCCGCTCTTGGGGTTTGAAAAAAACTGTACTGCGCAACCCCCTACCAGATTTGCCAGGAACAAACACCACTAGCCCAAGAGAACTGGCTAGTTTGATTTTTCACCTTGAGCAAGGTAAGTGGATTTCTCCCCAATCTCGTACTGACCTGATCGATATCATGATCCAAACTAAGACCAACACACTATTACCCCAAGGACTAGGTAATGGTGCCACCATTGCCCATAAAACTGGCACCCTTGGCCGACTTCTGGCCGATGTAGGTTTAGTAAAAATGCCCAACGGCAAGCGTTACATTATCAGCGTAATGGTCAAACGCCCCTTTAATGATGCCAGTGCCGAAAAACTGATTCGCACCATTTCTCGACAAGCCTATGACTACTTGAATAATTAGCAATTTATAATTAGTTATTTATTAATTACCGGTTAAACCTTGAAAGTTGACTGTTGAAGGTTGACTGCTGCCTTTGAGCAATCTGCTACTGACAACTGATCTAGAGATTGCCAGATTTTCGATAACAAAGCATCCAAGCCGATTTTAGCAACAGCTGAAATTGAAAAAACTGGTACCTGAGTAAGCTGATTTAGGTAAGTAGACACCTCATCGATCATGTCTTGATCAACCGCATCTACCTTATTAAGGGCAAGAATTTGGGGACGTTCTGGCAATTCTCTGCCATAGGCTTGTAACTCCTGTTGAATGGTTTGATAATCAGCAATCGGGTCAGCAGCAGTAATATCAATCAAATGCAGTAACAACCGAGTGCGTTCGATATGACGTAGGAAGTCGTGACCCAGACCAATACCTTGATGAGCTCCAGCAATCAACCCAGGAATGTCAGCAAATACAGTACCATCCCCAGTTGGTTTACGAACCACACCTAAATTCGGAATCAAAGTGGTAAAGGGGTAATTGGCTATCTTGGGTCGTGCCGCTGACAGTGCTGAAATCAGAGTAGACTTACCAGCATTAGGTAGACCAATAATGCCTACTTCCGCCAGTAACTTCAACTCCAAGCGTAACCTCAGTTGCTCTCCAGGTAGTCCAGGTAACGCATGCTCTGGTGCGCGATTGTGATTACTCAGGAAATGCCGATTTCCCAAACCTCCTTTACCGCCTTTGGCAATACAAAGCATTTGCTGAGGTTTCACCAAATCCCCCAGCATTTCTCCCGTGTCAGCATTGTAGACAACCGTGCCACAGGGAACTTCAATAATGCGATCGCTACCATTTTTTCCCGTCCGATTATTAGGGCCTCCCCGACCCCCATTCTCAGCTCGAAAGCAATGGGCGTATTTGAAATCTAGCAATGTTTGCAGGTGCTCGATAGCATTGAAAATCACGCTACCCCCCCGACCACCATTACCCCCCGCCGGTCCTCCAGCAGGAACATACTTTTCCCGCCGAAACGCCACAATTCCATCGCCCCCGTTACCAGCTACAACTTCAATTTCTGCTTGGTCGATAAATTGCATAATTAGTTTTTAGTCCTTAGTGCTTAGGTCTTAGTCCTTAGTGTTTTCTTGACATCAGTCAGTTGAACCGATTACCCTTAATTAATCTAACTACTAATGACCAATGACTAATGACTAATGACTAATCACCAATCACCAATCACCACTTATAAATATGCTGAAACATCTTCACCACAATCATCGGCTAAATAAGATAAAGCCCGGAAGCGCAAGCCGACTAACTGATCATAGAGAGGATTAAGCTTACACATCGGTGGGATGTGGACGATTTTGTGATTAAATAGCTTCACGTCCCGTTCAAACGGACACTGAGAAGGAATCAGTTTACACATAAATCGAGCGACCCGTGGGTCATTAACATCCATACCATCTAACCAATCCCGCATTGGCTGTAGAATATCCGAATGGGGATGGTCAGAACTTCCTGGTTCTTGAGCTAAGGCATCAGCAGAATCGCTTTGCTCAGTTGCCTTACCGTCATAAAGAGTTACCTGCAGTGATTCAAGAGCCTCAACCTTATGACCTAGCGCTTCACAGAACTGGTGTAGAACATCAGCTTCAGTCGCAGAGTACACCCCATCTGCCAAGGCTACCATTACAGCAGTTCGTAGAAAATTCTCTGCCGTTGTGTTATCCTTACCTAAAGCTGCTGCCAGTTCTTCAGGAGTAATGGGTTTATCAAAAGACTGCAAATCAGTGCCAGGAGCCAATGTCTCTTGGGTGATTTGAGCCATAACCTCTTGTTCTTCTGGGTCAAAGTGACCATCAGCCCAGGCAACGGCAAATAAACCCCGCAGCCAAGCTGAAATCTGTTCTTCGGTGTAGGTAGCAGTGCTGGAAGTAGCCATAAATACTTAAAATCAATCTCCTAACACTATTTTAGGAGCAATCACAATAACTAATCGCTCCATAAGGTTGAAGCCTATAACATCAAAATAGCAATCGGATTAAGAAGCATCGACCACTTATAATTCTGAGATATTCGTGACTCTAGCAGAATTTAGTCTTTTCTTAATGTCAGTCCTAACCAGTGCTACTGGACAGTTCTTGCTCAAAACTGGAGCCGAAAAGCTGGATAAAGTTAACGCTAGCAATTGGCTAGATCAGATATTCAGTATACCCAAGACCCCAGAAATTATAGCAGGGCTAAGTTGTTATGGTTTAGGGGCACTGGCATACATTTTGTTGCTGACGCGGGTAAATCTCAGCGTTGCTGGTCCTTCAGTATCCTTGACTTACGTCTTCTCCGTACTGATGGGCTATTTTTTCTTTAAGGAAACCATCCCCGCTAGCCGTGCCGTGGGGTTGGGTTTGATTATCTGCGGTGTAATGTTGGTAATTTGGAAAAAATCAGTTAGTAATTAGTCATTTGTAAAGACTATGGATGTAAGCCTCTTGTTTACCCAGCTTTTTTAGGGGGGTAATAGGGGCATACCATGCCACCATACAAGCCTTTTACCTACTCAGGACTTACCCACTCAGATCTGTAAAATCAGATCTGTAAAACTGCTGTAATTCCCTATTCCCGGTTCTTTCCAGAGCCGAAGTTCCAGGGTAAGCGCAAGAAAAAAAGGTTCGAAATAAGCATCTAGGCCGAAGTTACCCGTTCATTTGTACTACTATGCTAGTTAAAGTCTCACAACTATTTCTTTTCCTATAACGTGAGTCCGTCAGCATATCCTAAGTGTTACCTTGGGCGTTGGCAACTGAGCTCAATCTTGCCCCCGTAAGACTTGCGGCTAACTACCTACTCAGTAATCGACCTTACTGAGAGTACCTATGGGGGTTACTTCGTTCCTGATAACCATTATTTGGACTTTTAAGATGGTACTATTCACCGGAAGTGTTGTTGGGAATCGATAGTTGGGAGACAAACCAGCTATCCAGAATCTTCTTTGACTTTTGTCTGTGGCGTATCAATCCATTTCGCCACACCCTTGTCACGATGATTCAACATACCTTTCTCTCGTATCCATGAGTCCCTTGCCTGTTACTAACTTCACCTGGATTGGTTCGGCTTCACTATTCGACCCCTGCGTTCATCTATAGACTTGTTAGTTTCTATAAATGGGGGTAGGGCTGTCACTCCGATTCCGGGAGGGTTGGATTTACACCAACATGGTTATCAAGTTGTCAAGGTTCATATAAGCCTTGCGGCTAGTTCCCCGAACCCTAGTGGGTAAGGTTTATAGCCAACGAATCGCACTGTCTCCTCAAGGGTGGGGTTTTCACCCACATCCGCAAAACAGTTAGGATTTTTGAGGATTTTCCTCACGAATCCCCTTACTCATACCCCTCTAGAAACTAGAGGGGTATGAGTAAGAAAGAGCCGCACTAGTGTTCATAATCCAAGGTTGTTTTGGGTAATGGGTAACGGGAATAGGCAACCGGTAATCGGTAATGGTACAGGAGTAATCGCACTCTGACAACTCCAACACCGATTGCTATAGAAAAGTTAAGCAGGGGACTAAAGCCCTACCCTGCTAGAACCGTCTTCGACGGTTTCGGAGTCTTCGACGTTCCCGATGTCTCGCAATTTCTTTACGTTTGCGTTTTTGTGCAAATGTCTCAAAATGACGATTCTTTTTCATATCGGCAAAGATGCCAGCTTGGGAGACTTTTCGCTTAAATCGACGTAGGGCTGACTCTAAGTGCTCATTTTCACCAACCACCACTTGGGTCATTCAATGTCCTCCTGTTTTGATCGCTTCCGTGGTCGAATAACAAGTCATCATTCATCCCATAAGTACAGGACAGGGCAAACCTCTGATTGACTGACAAAACTCCTACAACTGACGGAAGGTGTTGGCATCTGGCCAGTTTTTAAAACGAATGGCTGATATCTCAAGTCCGTTGAAAATCATAATCTTGCACCTGGATAGCCTGCACTCGTCTATGGCAAGGAAATCGGAATCAAGCCTGCCAAAAGCAGGCTCTCAAATCCTTATTTTTTCCTTACTCCTTGTCAAGTGGACTGTGATGGTTTACCTCCACGCTTCAGCCTGGAGAGTTTGCTACAATATCTCCCTTAAAACTAACTTTAGCTATGAGCCGTGGAATTAATGATATTGTTGGTTAACTCACACACTACAACTAGTGTGATTCTCGATCTGAACACTGCCTATTTGGGTTTTCCTACTCTAGGTCTTAAACGTTCATACTTGTCTGAATCAAAGAGTTTGAGATGCCTTCAATCCACTTATAGACAGCAATCCTACGCACACTAGTATCTTCCAACTAGAGTTTGGGTTTCCTTTACCCTACCAGGATTACTCCCTAAATTATGATGCGCAGCGTAGATTTTGACAGGGGGAAAACCCCTGCCCTGCGTTCAGATCTCAGAATTGGGTTTTGATTTGGATCAAAGCGAGCTTAGTAGCGACGAGAGAAGTTATCACCTCTGCGACCGCCCCCAAATGAGTTTCTTTTTTCGCGAGGCTTGGCTTTATTGACTTTGAGTTCGCGCCCCATCCATTCAGCTCCATCAAGGTCTTCAATGGCCTTCGCTTCTTCCTCCTCTGTGTTCATTTCCACAAAAGCAAAGCCCCTGAAGCGACCTGTTTCGCGATCGGTGGGCATGTGAATTCGCTTGATTTGACCATATTCTTCAAACACAGATTTCAGATCCTCTTCTGTCACCTCACGTGCAAGGTTACCAACGTAGACAGACATACAATATCTCCAAAATTTGATTTATGTAGAGATAGAAATTTCGGAGGCATGCTTAGCAATATGAAACAGAAGAAACCTGTCAACACTGAAAACAAAAACTGCAACCGATACCTATACTCGTCTTTTATGATAACATAGACAGTAAGGTGATTAACGTCCTACTCGGGTTGTGCAATTAAGCTATTGTGCATTTTCATTGCATAGTTGCCAGTTTTGAAAAAACTTTTCATACCCACTCCCCCATTTCTGCCTCCCCCCTCACAGCTGTTTTATTCTAGCCGCAAATCTGGATAAACCAGGGAAGGTGACCGAATTTGGGACTGAGCTTTTGACGGACGCTATCAGTATGTCGCTGATCAGCCCATTTGGTGATAACCCAATGCTTATCAGTAGTCGAACCAAAGTTTTTATAGCTATGTAAATTTTTGTAAATTTTTATCCCATCTAGTTGGAGCAACGATGGGATATTTTTTAGCATTTCTTAATGTAGCACCGTTTATTTTTGAACGAACTTAATATATTAATTTATTTATAAATAAATTAATATATTATCCTGGCTTATAATCCTAAGTATAAATACTCAGGATTAGTCAACGATTTGCGATTAGCCCTTCGGGCGGCGTAAGCCCCATGGCAAAATTCCCAAAATTCGTAATCTTTTAGAACTACACAATGTAGTGCGGAATGTGCGTCATAAAGTAATATCAATTCTTCAAAGGTAGACTACAGATGCAGATGGGGAGATGAGGAGATGGAGAGATGAGGAGATGGGGAGATGAAATTGATGTTTAGCTATAATTTCTCGAATTGGTATAACTTGATTGATGAAGGCAAAAGCTAAAAGCAATCCCAGCATTAGCGCCCTTATCAAGGGAGGCAAGCAAAAGACAATTTTTTATAAAAATTATCAAAAGTATTTTTTATCTATTATTTATACCGCAATTATACGGAATTTTTACGAAATTTTAAATTAAAAATTAATATAAAAAATCATAACTATTTCGTCAAATATTTTCAAAAATTAACACCTCTACTTTAGAATATAAAAAATCAGCAAAAAACAATCCAGGCCATTAAAAATAGCTGAAATCAAAAACTTTAATCTAAAAATCAAGGTTAAGCTGTGTTCTTTTTCGCTTTTTTAGGGTGAGAATGGCTTTGTTGCATAAAGAGTATGAGTTGAGTGAGATAATCTATAGAGAGAAAAATAGAGCTTCCCCTTAGCCATGACAGAAGCAACCGCCAAGACCAAATATAAGATATTGAATTGGAGTAAGTACA
>NZ_JAAHHX010000300.1:0-2348 GCF_010672065.1 Moorena sp. SIO4A1
TATCAATATTTAATCAAACATTCCTGGATTTAATTTTTAAGAGTCAGTAAAGTTAGCTAAAAGATTAAGTGATGAAAGGAAAAACTAATGATGAAAGAAAAAACTAACCCTAAATGCGATTGACCTTGGCCTTTGGGCCACGCGGGGCGCGTTTGGCCACGCTTCGCGAACGCATCTGAATATATAGCAGTCGCCAGGGCAGTTAGGACATGACAAAAGTCTCAAACCTAAGTAAGCGCAAGAGTTTGACTTCTGACTTCTGACTTCTGACTTCTGACTTCTGACTTCTGCTATATTTGAGGCTGATTCCCTGTCTTGATGCAGCGCAAAATTGCCGATAATCAACTGAAGACTTCGGCTCTAATGGCAATCTATTTAGTTGGTAAGTACCCGATGAGGCGTTCGCGTAGCGTGGCCTTTAGGCCATGGCTTGAGCACCTACTTCATTCTTCTGTGGACAGGCATATGATTATTTCGAGTCTGGGGCTAACTGTTGTGCTACTGTTTTTGGCTCTTTGTCTATTTCCTCTGTATATGGATTGAGGTCGATGTCAGGATAGAGTTTTTGCGCTTCTTTGAATTTTTTAACAGCACTCTTGATATTTGGCTCTTTTTGTAACACAAAAGCCCTACCTTGTCTCACCAGAAAGTCGGCTTTGGCTTTATCTTCCCAACCAGCATACTTAAGACAAACTTCTCCTGCTTTATTATTTTGAGGCGCAACGAGGTCAGGATGAAATTGTAGCTGATCACATCCCTCTTTTAATAAATTTCGCCAATCTAAACCCAGCCACAAACGCACTGTTCCGTCGCCACTGGCACTGAGAATCTGTTTGCCATCTCGACTAAAAGCAATATCAGTGACCCTACTTGTATGACCTTGTAATGTATGGAGAGCAAGACCTGTTTCTGTGTCCCACAAACGCACTGTGTTGTCCCAACTGCCACTGAGAATCTGTTTGCCATCTCGACTAAAAGCGATCTCATTGACAAAAGTAGTATGACCTTCTAATGTATGGAGATGTTGACCGGTTTCGGTGTCCCACAACCGTAATGTTTTGTCGCCACTGCCACTGAGAATCTGTTTGCCATCTGGACTAAAAGCGATAGCCCAGACACCATCTATATGACCTTGTAATGTATGGAGAGTAAGACCTGTTTCTGTGTCCCACAAACGCAATGTTCCGTCGCCACTGCCACTGAGAATCTGTTTGCCATCTCGACTAAAAGCGATATCATTGACAGCACTTGTATGACCTTTTAATGTATGGAGAGTAAGACCTGTTTCTGTGTCCCATAACCGCACTGTGTCGTCCTCACTGCCACTGAGAATCTGTTTGCCATCTCGACTAAAAGCGATCGCAGTGACATCTTCTGTATGACCTTGTAATGTATGGAGAGTAAGACCTGTTTCTGTGTCCCATAACCGCACTGTGTCGTCCTCACTGGCACTGAGAATCTGTTTGCCATCTCGACTAAAAGCGATCGCAGTGACATCTTCTGTATGACCTTCTAATGTATGGAGAGGTTGACTGGTTTCTGTGTCCCATAACCGCACTGTGTCGTCCTCACTGGCACTGAGAATCTGTTTACCATCTCGACTAAAAGCGATCGCAGTGACATCTTCTGTATGACCTTCTAATGTATGGAGAGGTTGACCGGATTCGGTGTCCCACAACCGCACTGTGTTGTCATCACTGTCACTGAGAATCTGTTTGCCATCTGGACTAAAAGCGATCGCACTGACCCAACTAGTATGACCTTCTAATGTATGAATTAGTGTACCGGAATCTGTGTCCCACAAACGCACTGCTCCGTCGTCACTGCCACTGAGAATTTGTTTGCCATCTGGACTAAAAGCGATCGCACTGACCCAACTAGTATGACCTTCTAATGTATGGATTAGTGTACGGGATTTGGTGTCCCACAAACGCACTGTTGTGCTGTCCAAACTGCCACTGAGAATCTGTTTGCCATCTGGACTAAAGGCGATATCAGTGACAAAATCTGTATGACCTTCTAATTCGTCTGTATGGAGAGTTTGACCTGTTTCTGTGTCCCACAAACGCAATGTTCCGTCGCCACTGCCACTGAGAATCTGTTTGCCATCTGGACTAAAAGCGATCCCATAGACATCATCAGTATGATCTTCTATATGGAAAGGTTGACCGGAATCTGTGTCCCACAACAATGTGTTGTCCCAACTGTCACTGCTGAGAATCGGTTTGCTATCTGGACTAAAAGCGATATCAGTGGCAGTATTAGTATGACCTTCTAATGTATGTATTAGTGTACCGGTTTCTGTGTCCCACAAACGCAATGTTCCGTCGCCACTGCCACTGAGAATC
>NZ_JAAHHX010000301.1:0-2344 GCF_010672065.1 Moorena sp. SIO4A1
TTTTACAAATATGAGATGCACCCAACTAAACGGGCAAGGGGTCTCCCGTTATAATCTCCGATTTAACGGGAGGGGAATTGCCCGACAGTGTCTGGAAGTTCTTAACAGATTGACATGCAGGTCACGCTGCGCGATTGGCCAGAGGCCACGCTTTCGGCAGAGCCGACGCTGCTTGAGGTGCGATTGGCCGTAGGCCACGCTTTCGGCAGAGCCGACGCTGCTTGAGGTGCGAACGGAAGTGGTATAATCGCATTGTGATACTAACGTACTGCTACAAAATCAAACCAAGTCCCGAACAGATAGCCATCATGGAAAAGTGGCTTGAATTGTTGCGTCGTCACTGGAACTATGCTCTAGGACAACGGCTTGATTGGCTCAATCGGACTCGCTCACCGATTGATAGATGTAGTTTGATTAGTGAGCCGATAGGTGTTATTCCAGAAGCGGTCAACTATTACACTCAGCAGGCAGCCCTCAAAGAAACCAAAAAACTGTTTCCCGAATACAAAAAAATTTATGCAGAAACCCAACAGGTAAATTTACAACGTCTTAACAAAGCGTGGGACAGATGGCGAAAACCTGATGCTAGCGGCAAGCGTGCAGGTAGACCTCGTTTTAAAAAACCTGGAGAGCTTCGCTCGTTTGTTTTTCCTAGAGTGAATACTTCTAAGGCGGGGGCACATTTAGTTGATGGTGTTCTAAAACTAAGCCGAATTGGATCAATGCCTGTCATAATGCATCGACCATTACCTGTTAGCGAAGCTTGCCCGAAGGTCGTAGGCTTTATCCTTAAGCAATGCACTATTGTCAAAAAGGCCGATGGTTGGTACTGCTGTCTTTCATTGAAAGACGATACTGTGCCTGAACTACTACCCATAGATTCAGTCAAGTCTGCCGTCGGTATTGACGTTGGCTTGGAAAAATTTTTGACCACTTCCGATGGCGAGGCGGTACCTATTCCGCAGTTTTACAGGAAGGCTCAGGAAAAGCTTGCTCAGGCTCAGCGAGTAATGTCTCGTCGTGTGAAAGGGTCAAATAACTGGAAAAAAGCCAAACATAAAGTAGCTTTGTTACATCTTCATCTGACCCGATGCAGAAAAGAATTTCATTATCAGGTTGCTCATTGGCTGTGTAGTAAATATGACTTGATTGCTCACGAAAACCTAAATATCAAAGGACTCGCCAAGACTAAGTTGGCAAAATCGATACATGATGCAGCCTGGGGAGCATTCTTGGAAATATTGCAAGTAGTGGCGGTAAAACGCGGCTTGTTAGTCCAGGAAGTTAATCCACGTGGCACAAGTATTGAATGTTTTAATTGTGGCTCTAGGGTCAAAAAAAGTTTAAGTGATTCGGCGAAGCCGACGCTGCGCGAACGCGTTCATTGCTGTTCTAGTTGTAACGTCAAAATTGACCGCGACTGGAATAGCGGGATTAACATTTTGAATCGTGGATTATTGGCGGTTGGACTGCCGCTTAATGGCTGTAGTAAATCGGTACAGGATATCGTTCGCGTAGCGTCGGCCTCCGCCGAGGAGCAGCAAGTCTCATTCGTGAGGAGAGAGAAGCCCACATCATAATCTTTGATTTGATGTGGGAGTAGTCACTCAAAACCCAAGCTCTTTGGCACGATCACAAAGTCTTAGGTTTCTTAACCAGGTAGTGATACACAAGTAGTGATTTTAGCTTCCGTTACCTTAACCAGAGCCTAGCTAAATCACTGCATCTTTACCACTACCTTCGGTTGTAAGGTCTGAATTAGGAGTTTGCAACCTTCGTTAATTACAATCACAAAATTAGTCAGTAGTCAGGATTAATTATTAGACTTACCCTACAGGCAAACCTCTATAATTAACCTCACCTAGAGAGGATTACGATAATCTTGGTTGTTGGCATTCCCTTGATTGTGTTTGATCATTATAGTTCTCCCAAGAGTGTACTCCTAACAGATAGGCTTTAATTTTTAGAACTATTACCATCCTATCTGTATTGCTAAAGAAAATGTAAAGAAATTTGATATCTTAGCTCTAACCATTCAGAAATATGATAATTATTTAAATACTCTATTAAAAAGCAGCCAAGAATTTGGCGTTGCTGATTATGGGTATGGTTTTGCCCCCCTAGCCCCCCAAGCGAGTAATTGCTCACTTGGGGGACCAACGGGGGCTTGACCAAAACCAGATGATCGCGCATTCATTCCTTAATTCAGCAACGCCAATAATTTATCATTTGACACTGCTTTTAACTGATTCTCTTGCATTGCGAGCCTAGTGAAATCAACACCCAAGCTCTTTGGCAAGACTACAAAGTTTTAGGTTTTTTTAACCTTTCTGATCATTGATCA
>NZ_JAAHHX010000302.1:0-2338 GCF_010672065.1 Moorena sp. SIO4A1
TAAATCCAATCAAGATATTGAGCTTTTTTTGTCGAAAAAGCCTAGTATCTTGAAACGAATACTGAGTCAATCATTACGCCCCCTGGCTGATGCGGCTTCTGTTAACTCAACTCGCTGTACGTTATACTACGAACTGAAATCAATAGGATTGCCTGTTGAAGTGGGTAGCGGCGGATTAACAAAATTCAACAGGTGCCGCCAAAATCTTCCTAAAACTCATTGGTTAGATGCGGCCAATGTTGGAAAAGTTGAAACTCTGATTATTGAAGTAACCCTACCTTTGGTAATAACAGCCAAAGGACACGGCACTCGTCAGCTCTGTAGGACTAATAAGTATGGGTTCCCCATTCGTCATTGCTCCAGAATTAAATTTCACAAAGGCTTTCAGACAGGAGATATTGTCCGCGCCGTGGTAACTAAGGGGAAGAATATTGGTACTTATGTAGGACGGGTCGCAACCAGAAAATCAGGGTCTTTCAATATCTCAACTTTGGGAGGACTAGTGCAAGGGATTAGTCACAAATATTGTCGATTTATTCACAGAAAGGATGGTTATGCTTATACAAACTAGATTCTGTCCTCCTTTTCCTCTCACCGTTAACCCTGCGGGTATAATGGGAGTCTCCAAGGAGGTAGAAAGATGACAACCACTGGTGGTAAATGTCCGGTGATACACGGTAGTGTAACAACATATAGTATGTCAGAGATGGAGTGGTGGCCGAAGGCACTTCATCTCGATATTTTGAGTCAGCATGATCGCAAAACTGATCCGATGGGAGTGGACTTTAACTATCGGGAGGCGGTAAAAAAACTTGATGTGGTTGCACTAAAACAAGACCTACATGCGCTGATGACCGACAGCCAAGATTGGTGGCCAGCGGATTGGGGTCACTATGGTGGTCTGATGATCCGTATGACCTGGCACGCAGCCGGAACCTACCGGATTGCGGATGGTCGTGGCGGTGCGGGGACAGGTAATCAACGTTTTGCGCCACTCAACTCCTGGCCAGACAACGCCAACCTAGACAAGGCACGCCGTCTACTCTGGCCGATAAAGAAGAAGTATGGAAGCCAGCTTAGTTGGGCCGATTTGATTACCTATGCTGGCACGATCGCCTACGAATCCATGGGACTAAAAACCTTTGGTTTCGCCTTTGGTCGAGAAGATATCTGGCATCCCGAAAAAGATATTTACTGGGGGCCAGAAAAGGAATGGCTTGCCCCCAGCGATAACCACCACAGCCGCTATTCTGATGAGCGAAAGCTAGAAAATCCACTGGCTGCGGTAACAATGGGGTTGATTTATGTTAATCCCGAGGGTGTAGATGGCAATCCCGACCCTATCAAAACCGCCAATGACGTGCGCGTTACCTTTGCCCGTATGGCGATGAACGACGAAGAAACCGTAGCTCTTACAGCTGGGGGGCATACGGTGGGCAAATGTCACGGTAACGGTGATCCCGGGTTGCTGGGCATGGAACCCGAAGGGGCAGATATCCAAGACCAGGGCTTGGGGTGGGTGAACAATACTGGTCAGGGTATTGGTCACAACACCGTTACCAGTGGTATAGAAGGGGCCTGGACGCCTCAGCCGACCCTGTGGGATAATGGTTATTTTCATATGCTGCTCAACTATGACTGGGAACTAAAGAAGAGTCCAGCAGGTGCGTGGCAATGGGAACCGATTGACCCGAAGGAAGAAGACAAACCCGTCAATGTTGCAGATCAGACGATTCGCGGCAACCTTGTAATGACCGACGCCGATATGGCCATGAAGATGGACCCAAAGTATCGAAAGATTTCCGAGCGGTTCTACAACGATCCTGAATATTTCAGTAATGTCTTCAGACGGGCATGGTTCAAACTGACCCACCGAGATATGGGGCCAAAGACTCGCTATATTGGCCCCGATGTTCCAGAAGAGGATCTGATCTGGCAAGATCCTATTCCAGCCGGGAATACTGATTACGATATTCAAGCCGTAAAGGAACGCATTGCAGTAAGCGGTCTGAGCGTTAGTGAAATGGTTTGTACCGCTTGGGACAGCGCTCGTACATTTCGCGGATCGGACAAGCGCGGTGGCGCAAACGGGGCGCGAATTCGTCTGACTCCGCAGAAGGATTGGGAAGGCAATGAGCCAGCTCGTTTGGCAAAAGTATTAACTGTTCTAGACAGCATTGCAGCAGAGACCAAGGCAAGCATAGCGGATGTCATCGTCTTGGCCGGTAACGTAGGTATCGAGCAAGCTGCTCAAGCCGCTGGCTTCGAAATTACTGTCCCCTTTTCTCCGGGGCGGGGCGATGCAACGGATGAGATGACCGACGCAGAGTCATTTGAC
>NZ_JAAHHX010000303.1:0-2337 GCF_010672065.1 Moorena sp. SIO4A1
AGTAATAGTCTCATGTGTACAACTACAAACGATCAACAATAATGAATCACAACTTCCATTCCAAGAGTTCTGCTATTTGAATAGCCAAAGTTATAGAATTAAAGGGTTTGATAATAACACCAGCAATCCCGATTTTTTTAAACGGGTGTTGCTCTGCTATCTGAGTCTTAGCAGTCAGAAAAATAACGGGAATTGACTGCGTTTTAGAATTTGCTTTTAACTTCGAAAAGGTTGCAATTCCATCCAGATCTGGCATCATTACATCAAGTAAGATTGCGTCTGGCAGTTTAGTTTTAGCCATAGCGATACCTTCCAAGCCTGAAGAAGCTGTTAGTACCTCCCAATCTGTTTCAAGTTCCAGACCGACTTGCACCACTTCCTGGATAGTTTCTTCATCGTCAATTAGCAAGATGCATTTAGTACTCATGGTTATCTTCTTCTTGCTGTTTTAAAGCGGGTAGGGTAAAATAAAAAGTACTGCCTTTACCTAGGGAACTCTCTGCCCAAATTTTGCCGCCGTGTTGCTGGATAATTTTGCGGCAAATCGTTAGCCCCAGACCTGTTCCACCTTTCTTACGGGAATCAGATGAGTCCACTTGCTCGAAGCGCTCGAAGATACTTTCGAGCTGGCTATTCGGGATGCCTTGTCCCTGATCTTTGACTTGAAATGTGACATAGGCAGTTGTGGAGCATCCCAGCTGTTTCTGGTTTTTGGTTCTATTAACCTCGTTATCTGTTATTGCAGAGAGCCAAACTGTGCTATTGGCAGGTGAAAACTTTATTGCGTTGCTTAGTAAATTAGTCAAGGTTTGGACAATATAGTCGGGGTCAGCCCAAACAGAGAAAGAGGTGGACTTGGTTGCCAAGTTAACCCCATGTTCAGTAGCCATTGTTTGCATAGCCTGGACTGCTTTTTTGATCAAGTCAGCTGCATTGCAGGCTTTTTTGTCCATATTCACCTTACCTGACTCAATGCGCTGTAGGTCTAAGACATTATTGACTAAGCGCACCAGGCGATCAGTTTGTTCGTCGGCAATTTCGAGCATTCGCTGTCCTTTGGCAGAGAGCTTACCGAGTTTTCCCGTCGCCAGGATTTTCAGGGAACCGTGAATTGAGGCCAGAGGGGTGCGGAGTTCGTGACTGACCACTGAAATGAACTCGTCCTTCATCCGTTCTATGGCTTTGCGATCGCTAATATCACTTGTTAAAGCAAAAAAACCTTTGACTAAACCCTCCTCCTCGCTGAGATGAGGGATGTAGGTAACGCTGACGGAGTGAGTGCGTCTATCTTTGAGGGTCATTTCATGTTCGTAGGTGACTGTCCGACCTGACAAAGCAGCCTCCACATGCACCCGAATCTGCTGATAGACTTTCTTCCCATGGACTTTCTGAAGGTGAGATCCAGACACCTCTAAAGGGGAAAGTCCCAACCAGGTTTTGTAGGCTTGATTGTTGAAGCGATAGCGCTGTTCCTTGTCAATGTAGGCAATTAAAACAGGCAGTGCATTGGTGATGAGGCGGAGTTGTTCTTCAGAACGACGCAAAGCTTCTTCTGCCTGAAGGCGATCATTGATTTCCTGTTGCAGATTGCTGTTTACTTTCCTCAACTCGGCTGTCCGTTCTGCAACCATCTCTTCCAGATTCTCCAGCAGTTGAGCTTGGGATAGGGCAATGCCTATTTGGTCTGCCAACTGTTGCATCAGTTCAACCTCAAACTCACTCCATGGTCGAGCAGCCTGACACTGATGGGCGATCAGCAAACCCCAAAGTTGATTCTGGGGTTTAACTCGGCGATTTTGGCTGTTTGTGTAGGAGTTTAGGCTTTGTAAGATCGGCACAACGAGTTTGGCTTTGACATGCCATTCATCCAGAAACTCAACTAAGCACTCAGCCAAAGCGGCATCAGGGCTGTGAACATCAGCGTAAGCTTGGGTGCGACCTTGACCATAGAGTTCTCGGTACTCTGCAGGAAAGACTTCTTCGGGAAACTCAACGTCGAGAATTGCCGGATATGTCGGTAAGGTCGCTTCGCTAATGATTTTACCTGTTCCATTGGCAAAAACTTGGTAAATCAGTACTCGATCAGCCCGAAGAATTCTTTGCACCTCTGTAACAGCAGTTTGTAGAATTTCCTTGAGTTGCAAAGATTGGCGAATTTTGAGAGTTACTTCAGAGAATAACTCTACCCGCTGATGTTGGCGTTGGAGTTCCTCTTTTGCTGCTTGTCGGCGCTTGGTAATGTCCCGCAAAATCAACAAGTGATTACCAGGTGACAAGTCTATAACTGATGTATACTCCACTGCTCGTGTCGTGCCATTTGGGCAGAGGAGTTGAACT
>NZ_JAAHHX010000304.1:0-2335 GCF_010672065.1 Moorena sp. SIO4A1
GCAATGTTGGGAATTAGTTGATAAGTTAATGCGTTTAAGTCGTCATAAGCTCGATAATTATTTACGAGGTATGAGAGCTATGAAGCTTATACAGTCTACTTTTTAGCTCTCATGTCGCCCCCCCAGGGGACTAGGTCACCCTATGACGGCGACCTAGTATATTGGAGCCAAAGGAATAGTAAGCTCTACAACAATGCTACTGCAAAAGCCTTGAAAAAGCAGAAACATACCTGTGGATTATGTGGACTGAAATTTTTAGGAAACGAGGATGTACACCTTCATCACATAGATGGAAACCACGACAACTGGAATCCTAAGAACCTGCTAGCCGTCCATCATAGCTGTCACCAACTGACCCACGGGGGCAAGTCATTCGACAAGCCGAAAGGTTGAGATTGCTCAGGAGCTGGATGAGGGGAAACTTTCACGTCCAGTTCTGAAGTAGAGGTGCTGCTCGTAATAGAGTACATCGACTATAAGGTGCGGCTCGTTCTAACCCCGAGCTACCTGGGTAACCAGGAAGAAAAGGTTAGGTAGATGAATACAGCTGGGATTGTCTCCCCGGCCTTCATCTATAACTGTCCGAGGTATGTAGGTGAGAGACCTACCCTTAAGGGAATTAAGTGAATCCTTATCTGGCCACACCGAGGAGGCGGCAACCCCCAGAGTGAAGCTGGCAGCAGGGCGTAATCAGTTGACCACGAAGCAGGTAGGCAACACTGGCGCTAACAGGGATGTGACACGGTTAAACAATTCCTAGAAAAATGTCTTAATTCGGCCAAACTCAACCTGAACAACAAATGAGTCAAGGTCACTAGCGTTGATTCTCGCGGCATTATTCATTGATAGCCGTATTTCCCTGAGAAGCTAGTAGGCAGAGTGGAATGACCTAAATCACAAAAGAATCTCTTGGACGGAACGAGTAAAAACGACATCAAGGGTCTTAAGGAAAAGGTCGAAAACCTTAGGTAAGCTATGCCAAGCCTAATCCCCTATGTCGGGTACGATGTAACCGGAAACTGGTTACGGGCAATCAGAATACAGAAATCAGAGAAGAGCATGGTTAGACTCGCGCAAAAACGCAGAGAACTCTGGAGAGATATTGACTGGAAGAAACACCAGAAAATATTATTCCGCCTACAAAGAAGACTGTACAAAGCAGTTCGAGAAGGAGACCTTAGAAAAGCCAGGTCTATTCAAAGACTGATACTGAAGTCCCTATCAGCCAAACTTCTGGCCATCCGACAGGTAACTCAACTAAATAAGGGAAAGAGAACAGCGGGGGTAGATGGAAAGGCATCCCTAACCCACCGACAAAGATTCCTTCTATTGGGTGAATTGAACGACTGTGCAACTACCTGGAAACACAGCCGACTACGGGAAATCCCTATACCCAAAAAGAACGGTAAAACTAGAATACTCAAAGTACCCACGATTAAAGACAGAGCATGGCAATGTCTAGTGAAATACGCCCTGGAACCTGCACACGAAGCTACCTTTCACGCTCGGAGTTACGGGTTTAGGACTGGACGCTCAGCCCACGATGCTTTGATGTACGTTCACAAGAACTTTCAGTCAAATCACAACGGGGCAAGGAAAAGGGTCATAGAACTAGATATAAAGAAGTGCTTTGACCGAATATCACACGCCAGCATAATGGAAGCTCTGATTGCTCCTAAAGCTATAAAGCAAGGAATATTCAGATGTTTAAAAGCTGGAATAAACCCAGAGTTCCCTGAACAAGGTACACCTCAAGGGGGAGTCGTAAGCCCATTATTGGCTAACATTGCCCTAAACGGTATAGAAGAAATACATCCGTCAGTAAGATATGCTGATGACATGTTAATTTTCTTAAAGCCAGGAGATAAAGCAGAAAACATCCTAGAAAAGGTAAAAACCTTTTTGAAAGAGAGAGGGATGGAAATCAGTGAAGAAAAGACAAGGATAACTAAATCGACAGATGGATTTGACTTCTTAGGTTGGAACTTTATAAACAACAAGAAGAACGGAAAACATATAGTCACTCCCTCAGCGGAGAATTATCTGGCATTCCGGGATAAGGTCAAGAAAATCGTCAATAACTCGAACTATGGAGCTAAAGTAAAGGCTCAGAAACTAGCACCCATTGTTAGAGGTTGGAGAAATTACCACAAGTTCTGTAAGATGGACGGCTCTAGAAACAGTCTATGGTTCATGAACAATGATGCCTTTGACAGGTTCAAAAAGGAAAAGAAAATCGACAGAATAGAGGCAGCCAAGCTAGCGAAAAAAGCATTCCCAGCCGTCAAATGGAAAGAGTTTAAACACACCATGGTTCAAGGGACTAGGTCACCCA